>JAJFGM010000675.1 GCA_021776145.1 Kiloniellaceae bacterium
TCGTGGCGCTCGTGGAATTTGTCAGCGTTTTCATCGTCGCGCTGGCTGGGCTCGGCGCGCTCGGCATAGTACTGGTCGCGATAGACGAACATGACAACGTCGGCGTCCTGCTCGATCGAACCGGACTCGCGCAGATCCGAAAGCTGCGGACGTTTGTCCTCGCGCTGCTCCACTTGCCGCGAAAGCTGCGACAGGGCGAGCACCGGCACGTCGAGTTCCTTGGCGATGGCCTTGAGGCCGCGCGTGATCTCGGAGACCTCCTGCACGCGGTTCTCAATGCGCCGCCCGGCCGAAGCCTGCATCAATTGCAGATAGTCGACGACGATCAGGCTAAGGCCCTGTTGGCGCTTAAGGCGGCGGGACCGTGTACGCAGCTGGCCGACGGAGATGCCGGGTGTGTCGTCGACGAACAACGGCAGTTCGTAAAGCTGCCGACTGGCTTCGAATATGGCGTCGAATTCCTCGTTTTTTAGTTCACCTTTACGCATGGCGTCGGAGCGCACCTTCGACCGTTCTGAAATGATGCGGCTGGCCAATTGCTCGGCCGACATTTCCAGGGAAAAAAAGGCGACGACGTTAGGCACCTTGATCAGGTTGCCTTCGCCGTCGCGTTCGTCGCGCGGCGCGTTGGCGGCATTGAAGGCAATGTTGGTGGCCAGCGACGTCTTTCCCATCGATGGCCGGCCAGCGAGAATCAAAAGGTCCGAGCGATGCAGGCCACCCAGCAGTTTGTCGAGATCCGTCAGTCCGGTGGCGACGCCGGCCAAGTTGCCGTCGCGCCGCAACGCCGCTTCGGTCATGTTCACCGACTCGATGACGGCATGGCGGAAGGCGACCAATCCGCCCTCGGTTTGACCGGCTTCGGCGAGGCTGTAGAGTTTTTCCTCCGCGGATTCGACCTGACGCAAGGCGTCGGCATCGAGGTCGTGCTCGAAGGCGTCGTTGACGATGTCCTCGCCGAGTGCGATCAGCTGCCGGCGAAGGTATAGGTCGTGGACGGTCCTGCCGTAGTCGGCCGCGTTGATGATGGTGACGTAGGAGGCTTGCAGCTTGGCCAGGTATTGCGCGCCGCCAACGTCGGCCAGCGCGGCCTCCTGCTCGAAAAGGTTCTTCAATTGGATGGCGTTGGCAATTTGGCCGCGCCCGATGAGTTTCCCACAGGCTTCGTAAATGCGCCCGTGCACCGCATCGGCGAAGTGGTCGGCTTCGAGAAACTCCGATACCTTTTCGAAGGCGGCGTTGTTGGCCAGGATTGCGCCGAGCAAAGCCTGTTCAGCTTCCTCGTTGGCGGGCGGGCTGCGAAATTGTGTGTTGCCTATGTCCGCGTCGTGGAACGCAGGAACAAGGGCACTGCTTTGGCTGGAGTCCATGATGGCGCCAGCCTAGCAGGTCGCTGGAGTCGCGGCGACATAGGACATCTACCTAATAGAAAGTAAGACGGGGATAAGTTGGCTCGTTCTTGCCGTCTGGGCACAAATTGCGGACTTCAAAGCGGTTAAAGGCCCTGGGGCGTTCGTACAGGCTGCCGACAGCTGAATTTCGAGTCGGGTCGAAAGTCCAAGGGGGACCGTGGCGCCGAGTGGCGCCACGGAATTCGTGATCCCCTAGATGACTATTCGGCCGCGGCCTCGCGACGGTCGTGGGTGTCGCTTTCCCAGGCACCGATATAGTCGCGTTGAATCGGTACCGGGCTGACCAGCTCTTTGCTGAGCTGGATCTGAAAGACCACTTGATCCCAGTAGCGGAAGGCGGACTCGCAGCCGGTCAGATAAAAATCCCACATGCGACAGAAACGCTCGTCATAAAGGTCGCGGACCTTGTCCCGGTTGGCATAGAAGCGTTTTCGCCAGTGGTACAGGGTCTCGGCATAGTGTATGCGCAGCACTTCGATGTCGGTGACAAAGAGGCCTTCTTTCTCGACGGCACTCATGATCTCGGAAAGGGCTGGCGTGTATCCGCCGGGGAAAATGTACTTGCGAACCCAGGCGTTGGTCGTGCCGGGCGGCGCGCAGCGCCCGATCGAATGCAGGACCATGATGCCATCGTCGGCAAGCAGTTCGCGCACCTTGCGAAAGAACTCCCGGTAGTGGCCGCTGCCGACGTGCTCGAACATGCCGACCGAGACAATTCGGTCGTAGTGTCCGGTGTTGTGGCGGTAATCCTGAAGCTCGAAGTTGACCTGGTCGCTCAGATTAGATTCCCTGGCTCGATGGTTGCTGATCCTGTGCTGTTCGGTCGAGAGCGTCAGTCCGGTCACCCGCGCACCGGCAGTCTGCGCTAGATAGAGCGCCATTCCGCCCCAGCCGGAACCGATGTCGAGCGTCCTGAGTCCCGGCCGATCGAGGACGAGTTTGGCGGCAAGGTGGCGCTTCTTGTCTTCCTGCGCTTTCTCCAGACTGTCGCCGGGATGGCGAAAATAGGCGCAGGAATACTGCCGGTCGCTATCGAGGAACAGACTGTAGAGCTCGTCCGAAAGGTCATAGTGGTGCGCGACGTTGCGGCGTGCGCGATGGCTGGGATTCCAACTATAGATGTGGCGAAACATGTACTGGATCGCGTGCAGCGTAGCCCAGAAGGGATGCCGTTCCAGGTTCTTCATATTCTGAATACAAACTCGCAGGAAGTTGAGAAGGTCTCCCTGCTCGACGGTCAGCCTGCCGTCCGTATAGGCTTCGCCAACGGCCAGCTTCGGCCGCAAGAAGAGTGTCCATTCGGCGCGTCGATCATGCAGCCGAATCGCACTCTTTTTCCCTGTCCCGTTGCCGAAATTGCGGGTCTTACCGGAACAGTCGGTGACGCTCAGGTCACCCTCTTTTATCACCAGTCCGAAGAAAATATGCGCAAGCATGTTCCCCTCTCCCATGGCCGTGATTACGCCCTCTTTGGCCGTGGGCAAAGCCTCCGAAGGGCTTGAAACTTAAGCTAACTGGCAAAAGGTTAGCGAAGCTGGCGGCAGCTTGTCTAGATGACAAAAAAAAGGCTGTGATTCCCATTTGAACCACAGCCCTAATAATCTAATTTAGGTTATTGTATTTTCAGCGATTTTAGGTCTCGGGTTTGATTCCATCCTCGTCGGCCTCGGAAGCTTCATCGGCGGTTCCGATGGCTTCTTCGTCCTCGATTGCCGCATCGACCACCGCTTCGACCGCGGCCTCGGCCGCTTCTTCCGCCCGCCGCAACTCTTCGGCCGAAACCATGCGGCCGGCGGCGGCTTGGACTTCGGCTTCTTCGTCCGAGCGCGCGACATTGGCGGTGATCTCAACAGCCACTTCGGGGTGAAGCTGTATTTTGATCGCATGCAGGCCCAGGGTCTTGACGACGCGGTCGAGAATGACCTGCCCGCGTTCGATGGTGACCCCGCTTTGGGTCGCCGCCTCGGCGAGATCGCGGGCCGAGACAGATCCGTAGAGCTGGCCACTCTCGCCGGCTTGACGGATCAAGGTCACTCGCAGGCCCGAAACCTTTTCAGCGACTTTTTCCGCCTCTTCTCGTCGCTGGAGATTTTCCGCCTCAAGCTGAACCTTTTGCATTTCGAACTGGTCAAGATTGCTCTTCGTCGCGCGCATGGCCTTGTGTTGCGGCAACAGATAGTTGCGCGCATATCCCGGCTTGACCGACACGACGTCGCCCATTTGACCCAGTTTCTCGATACGTTGCATAAGAATGACGTCCATCACTCTTCCTCCTGGCTATTGCCACGGCCGGCTAAACGCCGCCGAAGTCCTGCCCATTGATCAATCAATCCCAAACAAGCGACCAGCGGAGCTATCCATCCGATCAAGGCGATCGCAACATAGAATACGATCAGCAAAATCGTTCTGGCCGCGAACCGGCGGCAGAAGAGATGGATCACCGCCAATCCGGCGAAAAAGAACGGCACCAACACAATCAACAACAGGTTCCGTGCGGCGAAACCGATTGGCCCGGAGGCCAGATAAGCGACGCCCGCCAACACCGCCAGTGCCAAGCTCAACCAGCTCGGCAGGTCGAGATCGGCAATGTCGGGCGATGGTCGTGCCTGGCGACCGAAACGTGTTAGAAGGCCCTGCGCCAATACCCCGTTCAGGCCTATCAGCGTCATCCACGAGACCACTGACAAGCCCAGGGCATAGGGCGCCATCGCCGCTGCCAGATTTTCCATCTGTTGGTTCGAGGCCGAGGCCAAAACCGTCGACAACGACTGTAGCAAGGCGGCACGAACCTGTTCCTCCAGGTTCAACCCGCCGGTCTCCCAAGCGAAAACCGCCATGCCAAGAAGCAGCCAACCGACACCGCACACCGTCAGCCAAGTGACCAGCAGGCCTGGCGGATACCATTCCGTCGTGCCGTCCGCGGCCGTTCGCGACAAAAGCGCCTGACGTACCAGCAAGCCTGTTGGTACCAGCATCATCAGCGCCACCGCGACGGCCAAACCGAGGCCGCCGGCAAAGGCCGAAATCAGGGCCAAGGCGCAACCGGCCAGCAGAGCCTGCATCCATCCACGATGAAGCCCGACCAGGAACAGCGGCAGCGGCGCCAGCAGTCCGAGAAGGAAGCCGCCCGGCACGGCCAGACCCGCTATCAAGGGGACGGCCGCGAGCATGCCGGCGCCGATGGCGATCAGGTACGCATTCATCCCGTATGACCGGATTGTTCAGGCTGCGGGGCTCGTGTCGGCAAGGTCGCAAGGCCAATGTTACTTTACGATGTAGGGCAAGAGCGCCAGAAAGCGGGCCCTCTTGATCGCCTTGGCCAGCTCACGCTGCTTCTTGGTCGACACGGCCGTGATACGGCTGGGCACGATCTTGCCGCGCTCCGAGACGAAACGCTGCAAGGTCCGCACATCCTTGTGGTCGATCTTCGGCGCATTGATGCGTGAGAAAGGGCAGCTCTTGCGCCGACGGAAGAATGGGCGGCGTCGACCGGCGCCCTGGCTAACGATGCGAACGGTCATGCTGTCTCTCCTTCAGCGGTCGCGGTCTGGGCAGGTTTCTCCGGGCTCGGCTGACTTGCGGCGCTATCTCCATCTTTCGCCTTGCCCTGATCGCCGCCGCGATCGGGTCCGCGGTCGCCATAGCGTCCGCCACCCCGGTCGCCTCGTCCGCCCCGGTCGCCTCGTCCGCCTCGGTCGTCGCGGCCGCCTCGGCTCTGCATGATGACCGAAGGACCTTCCTCAAGTTCATTCACTCGCAAGGTGAGGTAGCGCATCACGTCATCGTTGATACGCATGTTCCGTTCCATCTCGTGAACGGCCTCGGCGGGCGCGTCCAGATTTATCAGGACATAGTGGCCCTTGCGGTTCTTGTTGATCTTGTAGGCGAGGGTGCGAAGGCCCCAGTATTCTTTTTTGCCGACCTGTCCACCGTTGTCCTCGATGATCTTCGAGAAGGTCTC
>JAJFGM010000676.1 GCA_021776145.1 Kiloniellaceae bacterium
CCGGACCAAGTCGATCGATGAGGACGACCTCGTGCCCCTCGCGCTGCAACCAGATCGCCGTCGAAACACCGACAATGCCGGCGCCGATGACCGCGATGCGCCGCTTTTGCGCCGGGTCTGTCATGCCACCCATTCGCTGACTGGCGCGGCCGCTTCGTGCAGCGGCTGAGATACGATGTCGACCAGTGTCGGGCCATCATGTGCCAAGGCCGCGCGCAACACCCCTTCAAGCTCCTCGGGGTCCTCCACGCGCCAGGACTTGACGCCGAAGGCACTGGCCACGGCGGCATGATCGGTTCGGCCGAAATCGACATTGTAGAAACGTTTGCCGAAGCCGGCGTTCTGGCCGGCCTTGATCCAGCCGAAGGTGGCATTGGAGAAAACGATGGCGGTAATCGGCATACGATAGCGCAGGATTGTCTCGAACTCGCCGCAGCAGAAGTTGAACGAGCCATCGCCCATCACGGCAACCGTCTTCGCCCGCGGTTGGCCGATATGCGCGCCCATGGCGGCGGCGAGCGCGTAGCCGAGCGCGCCGTGCGCCCGGTTTGTGATGAACCGCCGACCTGCCCGGGGCCAACGGTAATGCGCCGAGAAATAGGGACAGGGCGTGCCGGGATCGGCAACGACGATGGCGTCGCTATCGAGCAGACCCTGCAGGCAGGCAATAACCCGCTCCGGGCGGATCGGCGTCTTCGGCGAAGCCGCGAGACTTTCGAAGGCCGCGAGTTTCGCAGCCCATGCCCGTTGCGCGCGCGCCGCGCCGTCATGCAGGGGCGCGTTCCCCGTCTTGCGGCTTTCAAGCTCGCCGACAAGCGCTTCCAGCGCCAACCGGGCATCGGCGGCAATGGCGACCTCGGTTTGATAGTTGGCGGCAATCACCTGCGGTTCGCTGTCGATATGGATGACCGGTACGCCCTGGCACGGCGACCGCCAGCGTTCCGTCGTCACCGAGCCGGCGCGACAGCCGATGAAGAGAACCAGGTCGGCCTCATCGACGACGGCGCGGGTCGAGGGCACGCCGCCGTTCGAGCCGACGACGCCCACTGCCAAGGGGTCTGTTTCGGCGACCGCCCCCTGGCCCGAAACCGTCGTCGCGATCGGTAAATCGAGCAGGCGGGCAAGACGCCTCAGCGCATCCTGGGCGCCGGCAATGACCGGCCCACCGCCGCAGATCGCCACCGCGCGCCTGGCCGCAAGCAGCGCGTCGGCGGCGGCCTTGATGGCCGCCGGATCGGCGCCCATCGGCTCCGCCGGGAAGTTGCGGTGACGGGGATCGGCCCAGATCTCCGCCGGATCGACCGGGTTCTTTTGGGTGTCGAAGGGAAAGGCGAGATGCGCCGCGCCGGGCCGGCCGGTGGTCATGGCGCGAAATGCTGCCCGCACCATGGCGGGAAGCCGCTCGCTGTCGTCGAGCGACGCGTTCCACTTGGTCAAGGGGCGGAACAGCGACGGCTGGTCGAGCTCGGTTAGCGGATAGCGCCCGCGCGAGGTGGTCGACACATCGCTGGTGATGGCCAGCACCGGGATGGAGCTGTCGTTGGCCTCTACCACGCCCGGTAGGATATAGGTCGCTCCGCCGCCGGACGGCCCTTCGCAGATCCCCGGCTTGCCGGTCACCCTGGCATAACCGTCGGCCATATAGGCGGCATGGCGCTCGTCACGGGTAAGCATGTGCGATATGCCGTGGTCGAGACGCGCCAGCGCGTCGTACAAGGGCAGCGTGGTATCGCCGCACAGACCGAAGATCTGCGTAACGCCATGTGCCTCCAGCATGCGCACCATGGCCTGGGCGCCGGTCATCGCGTTGCCCGGTTGCGACTCCACCATTTCTTTCCCTCTTCACTCCGAATACACGTCTCACCGCAGCCTCGACAAGCCACGCCCGGCACCGGCCTTTTTGTTTGACGCATCGGAGCTTTGGCGAGCTAAGTATGCTGCGGAACGGAGGTCAAGAAAATGCGGGCACACGGCGGCAAGTCGATCTACGGCGCGTCCCTCGGCATCCTCATGCTGGAAGCCCGTTTCCCTCGCATTCCCGGCGATATGGGCAATGCGATGACCTGGCCCTTTCCCGTGCATTATAAAATCGTTCGCGGCGCTTCGCCCGACCGTGTCGTGCGTCAGTCCGCGGCCGGCCTGCTCGACGCCTTTGTCGAGGCGGCGCGCGAACTCGTCGCCGACGGTGTCGACGGAATCACCACCAACTGCGGCTTCCTGTCGCTGTTTCAGGACGCGTTGGCCGCCGCCGTGCCCGTGCCGGTCGCCAGTTCTTCGCTCATGCAGGTCGCCATGGTGAACCGCCTGCTTGCACCGGGCAGGCGCGCCGGCGTGCTGACGATATCCGCCTCGTCGCTCGGCAGCGAGCATCTGGCCAAGGCCGGTGTGCCGGAAGGAACGCCGATTGCCAGCACCGAAGGTGGCCGCGATTTCACCCGCGCCATCCTTGGCAACGAATTGACGCTGGATGTCGAGGCGGCGCGACGGGACAACGTCGAAGCGGCGCTGGCACTAAAATCGGACCACCCCGATCTCGGTGCCATAGTGCTGGAATGCACCAACATGGCGCCCTACGCCGGCGATATCGGAGCGGCAACCGGACTCCCGGTCTTCTCGATCGTCAGTTTCATTACCTGGTTTCAATCGGGACTGTCGCCGCGGCGCTACTGAAGCGCCCACGTGTAAGATAGAGTGGCTTCCCAGGCTGACGGCAAGTCAGGAGCGGCGGCTCGCCAGGCTCGTCGTGGCGGCCTGGGCGCGGCCGACCACACCCGACCGCTCCAAGGCAGCCTGCAAAAAGGCATCGCCGGCGATCGCCGTTGCCCGTTTCATCGGCAAGTCGCGGCGCGACAGGATGCCGACGGTGCGGTACAGCGGCGGCGTGCCAAAATCCAGCAGCCGCAGCGAGTCATCGCCACCGCCGACATCGGGCAGGATCGAAGCACCAAAACCCAGGTTGACCATCAGGTGGATGGCCTCGACCGATTGAATTTCGGCCTGCGCTTTCGGAGAGATACCCAGCTCCTCCAGGCGCGCCTCAATCATCCCGGCGACCCAGGCCGAACGATTGAAGCGAATATAGGGGTGCTTCTTGAAGACCTCCGCCGGTTCGATGGCGGTCGACCCCGGTGGCGTAACGATGACCAAGCGTTGCCGCGTAACCTCGCGCCATTCGAAGTCGGCGGCTAGGTCTCGCGGGCAATGCATCAAGGCGGCGTCTATTTCCCGGCGCGCCACCATGTCGACCAGATCGCCCGACAGCTCGGACAAAACATTGACGACCAGGCTGGGATGCTGTTGCCGCATGATGAAGAGGGCCGCGGGCAATAGGTTGGTCAAGGCCGTTGGAATGACTCCAAGACGCAACTTGCCCCGATAGCTGCGCACGTCGGTAATGGCGTCCTTCATCTCGTCGAATTGCGCGACGATAACCCGGGCGTGCTTCAAGACCACCTCACCGGCCTTGGTCAGTTTCGGCGGCCGGTGCCGGCGATCAAATACCGTCACGCCCATCGCCTCTTCCAGGGCGGCGACCTGCATGCTGACAGTGGACTGCGTCAGGTTCAGCGCGCGCGCCGCCTGGGCAAAGCTGCGGTGGCGGTAGACGGCATCGAGGGTGCGCAATTGTCTGATCGAGCTCATCGCCCATACTATCAATTTTCTTGATGATAAGAACAAACATATTCGCTTCCTTGAAATTATAGGTTTGTTATCCTTTCCCCAAACTGGCTGTCGCGAAAGACAAAGACCGGTCGCTCAAAAAATACAAACGACGCAACGAACACACCTTCGGGGAGGAACGAGATGGGACCCTTTTACAGCCTGAAACTGGCCACCCTTGCCGGCGCCATGGTCGCCACCCTAACCGCCGCGCCGACCATGGCGCCGGCGGGCATGTTGGAAAAACCTGACGGCTTTCCGCAGCGCCCGATCACCATGATCGTGCCTTACGGCGCCGGCGGCGGTTCCGACCAGCTCAGCCGAGCCATGGCAAAAGCCATCGCCGAGGTCGCCGGCGTCAATTTTCAAGTCGTTAACAAGCCCGGCGGCGGCGGCACGGCGGCAATCCCCGACTTCATGCTGGCGCCTGCCGACGGTTACACCGTCATGGAGCACATCGACAACGCGGTGTCGGCCTATGCCAAGGGCGACATTCGGGAAAATCCCGGTGAGGACTGGGTGCCGCTCTGCATGGCGCAGATCACCTTCAGCCAGCTCTATATTCGCCCCGACGAGGAGCGTTTCAGCGACTGGACCTCCTTCCTCGCCTATGCCAAGGCCAACCCCGGCGATATCGCGGTCGCCAATGTCGGCAAGGTCGGCTCAATGGAAGTCATCAACATGCAAAAGCTCGAGGAGGCGCTCGGTTTCAAGACCAAGCTGATCAGCTTCGACAAACCGTCGGAGCGTTACGCCTCCCTGATCGGCGGCCACGTCGACATCCTCTTCGAGCAACCCGGCGACGTCAGCAGCTTCCTCGCCAATGGTTCCATGAAGCCCATCCTCACCTTCTTTGATTCGCGCCCCGGCGATTTTGCCGACGTCCCCACCCACAAAGACGCCGGCGCCGACTTCGAGGCCCTGCTTCGCTTCCGGGGATTCTATGTCAAAAAAGGCGTGCCGGGCGAACGTATCGACTACCTGGCCGCCGCCTGCAAGGAGGGCTTCGGGACGGCCTCGTTCCAGGACTTCAACAAGAACAAGTTCATGCACTTGATCGACAGCTACCGCGACAGCCAAGGCGCCGTCGAACTCATCGCCGGTGCCGTGACCACCTATCAGGACGTCTACAAGGCGCAAGGTCTGATCAAGTAGCCGACTAACCTCACACCCGGGCGCGGCGGTGGCTTCTCGTCGCCCCGCACGGGAATGAGGCGCCTGGCGATTTCGACAGTTGCATAGCAAGGAGTCGGCAATGCTTCGCGTGAAAGCGAACCAAGGCATCTTGTGGGAGTGGGCTGTCTGGATGGTTCTGGCGCTGATCGCCTACAACATCACCTTTGTTTTCGACAAACCGATCGAGGGTTATGTCTACGGCGCCACAGGATGGCCGCGCGCCATCCTCATCGCCATCATGTTCGGCGCCTCCCTGCAGTTGATTTTCCGCTTCATGCGCTGGGAAGACTCGGAGCCCATCGAAACCGCAGACGCCGACACTGGATCCGGCATCCTCGCGCGCCTGCCCAACTTCCGTACCCTGGCGGTTTTCCTGTTGCCGTTGGTTTATGTCTGGCTGATGCCGCGCACCGGCTTTTACCTGACGACACCGTTTCTCATCGTTGCCCTGATGGCCGCATTGGACGTGCGCGGCTGGAGACCCTTTGTCATCGTCACCGCGGTTGTTTACGGCCTGATCATGCTGATCTTCACGCGGCTCTTCTACGTGGCGCTGCCGGTCGGCAATTGGCAGCCTTTCTACGACATCAACAACGCCATCATCCTTGTCGTCCGGTTTGGGCTCTAGGGGAAATGCCATGATCGATTTCCTCGCCGGCACAGAGGCCCTCTTCCTTGACCCGACGGCGTTGACGATCTTCGTCGGCGGCGTCATCGGCGGCATGCTTTTCGGTGCCATCCCAGGCGTCAACATGCTAACGCT
>JAJFGM010000677.1 GCA_021776145.1 Kiloniellaceae bacterium
CCGCGTCACTGAGGTCGGCGCAGCTGCCCTTGGTTCCGCCACTGTCGATCCATTCACGGTGGTGTTCGATAATGGCTGGCAGATGCTGGTCGACATCGAGACGTTTGCGCGGCAGCTTCGCTTGCGCCATTTCCGGCGCGTCGCGGCTTTCGCGGTCGAGGAAGGCGCCGCGCAGGTCAGCGCCCATGAAGTCGGCGCCGGTCAGAATGACGTTGGTCAAAGTGGCGGCGGTGAGATCGGCACCGCTGAAATTGGCGCCATTGAGGTTCGCGCCATCCAAGGCAGCGCCGGTCAGGTTGGCATAGCGCAAGTCGGCATCGCGCAGGTTGGCATTGGTCAGGTTTGCGTCGGTAAAGTCGGCTTGCCGCATCAGGCTGGCGGACGCCTGGGCGCCCGACATGTCGACCCGGTGGGCGATGATGCGGTCGAACTGGGAAGGGCTATAGTCGAAGCTGACGATGTGCGGTTCGCCGTGCTCGTCGTACTTGGCGAGGCCGGCTTCGCGAATATCGGCGTCGCGCAGAATCGCGTCGCTGAGATCGGCGTTGCGCAGGCAGACGCCGCGCAGGTCGGCCTGACTCAGATCGGCGCGCTGCAGGTCGGCTCGTTGCATGTCGGCGCCGAACAGGTTGGCATTATTGAGTCTGGCACCAATGATCGAGGCTCTGAGAAGCTTGACGCCGGTCAGGTCGGCTTCCGAAAGGTCGCGGTTGCTGAGGTCGCTGCCAGAGAGATCGAAAAAAGCCAAACTCGCGCGTTTCCCCTCGGCTTGGCGCTTGAGAAAGCGAAGATGCATTTGCAGGACAGTCTCCAGCTCCGACTGGCTGATGGCTTTCCAAGTAATCCCGCTGATGTCTTCGCTGTGTGCTGCCATTCCCTTTGTGCCGCTCGATGTGACTCCTGGGTCGGTGAACAAGAGCTGCCGTGGAACCGAGACCGCTGACGGTTTCCCGGCCAAACCGCCGCAGCGGTTTCACCCTCTGGGGCCAGAACTCTAAAACCAGAAATCCAATACCGGAGATCTGATGCCGAAGATCTGGTGCCGAAGATCTGGTGCCGGCACTTGGCCGCCTCCATCATCGCAGAATGATCGTTAATTCTTTGACTGCCGGTGGTGGCGGAATTCGCGCCGCAAGGATTGTCAGCCTGACCCCTGGCTGAGTTGGCCGAGTGTTTTCGGCTGTGTCGGAGCCCCTGCGGGTGTGCCAACGAATGTGAGCCAAAGGGTGGGGTGCGGGACTTGGAGTCTGGTCTCCGATGTCATGGATCACGGGCCAAAAGGCAGTCCGCGCGGATCTTCGGTCAAAATTTTAGAGATTGATAATATTTGCTTTTTATCCGTGCGAGTTGCGAATCAGCTTGACGATAGGAATATGCCATTAGTTATATGTTGATGTAGGATGCTTTTGCCAGTGTCGCTCCACCCAAGGTTAGATCGAAAAGAGACTTTTGAGGCCAGTAATTTGCAGCCGATCGGGTACTGAACCCATTGCGACGTAAGGCCGCCCGAATATGTGGTCGGCCGCATGTCCGTTTTTCTGGCAAGCTGTTCCAATGCCAGACAATCGGATTAGGGTCGCAAGAGACATGGGGCGGACACCTCCCCCATACCCCCCCGGAAGTCCGCCCCATGTTTCAATTCTCCGCAAAGTGATATGCGGCCTCATAGGGGCAAGCAGGCTTTCGTGACGACCGGCGCAATTCAGCCTGATCGAGTCAATGGCATTCAAAGGTGCGACCGCAAGGTGATCGAACCTGAATTCTCCGCATCAATTTTCTCTTCGGCCGTTGTCGCCCGCGGCGTCACGGCAAATACCCTGCGCCGCAACCGCTTGACCGCCGGCTAAGGTGAAGCCAACTCGGCCGGACAGAAATCGCGCACGCTCTTTTGGGCACAGACACGATCCGCCCAGCGCCGCAAGGCACTGTGGTTCTCCAACACGGCACGGCCTTCCGGCGCGAGGGAAAAATAGACATAGATCGGTACGAGGTGCAGGTCGGCGAGGCTAAGCGCCTCTCCCGCGAGGAAGGCCTGGTCGCCAAGAAGCCCCTCCAGTGTACCGAGGGCCTTGCGCGCCGCCGGCAGGGCCGAGGCGATGGTTTCTTCGTCTGAATCGGCACCGAGCATCGGCATGACCAGGCGTTGGATGACCACCTGGCTGATCAGTGGCGCATAGGTGTAACTGTCTATGATGCTGATGACCTGTGTCATACGGGCTCGGCCAACGGCCTCGGCCGGCTGCAGAGGCGGCCCGTCAAAAGCCTCGTCGACGTAGCGCCCTATGGCACAGACCTCGTAGAGGGAAAATCCGTCGTGTTCGAATGCCGGGACCTTGCCGAAGGGATGGCGACTGACGTGGTCGTCCGGCATGCCTTGCAGGAAGTCGACTTCGACATGTTGATAGGCAACGCCTTTTTCCGCGAGTGCCAGGCGGACGCTGCGGGTATAGGTGCTGTAACCGGGTCCGTAGAGAATCGGGTCGCCCATGGTTTCCTCCCTTACGACCGGAGAGGCGCATGCCTCTATCGAGGTCGTGGCGTCAGTTGGGTCCGAGATCGTCTTCTGTGTCGGCGATGCGTTCATCGATCGCAAGCGTGTGTCGAGAGTCGCTCGGTGCTTGCGGCATCCTATTGTGTGCCATCCTATCGTGTCTGGGGAAGGCTGGTCTACTAACAACGGCGGGGTGCCACATCACAATTTCAAGCGCGCGGTTAAAGATCTTGCCTTGAAC
>JAJFGM010000678.1 GCA_021776145.1 Kiloniellaceae bacterium
GGAACCGGTCGCGGCGGTTGCCGATGCGCTTGGAATAGACCGGCGACGTGCCCATTGCCGCCCCGCCGACAAGATCGCGCACCTCGAGGATCTGGCGCGGCAGGGCTTCAAGGTTCTGATGGTCGGTGACGGTCTCAACGATGCGCCGGCATTGGCCGCGGCCTTTGTCTCGGCCTCACCGGCAAGCGCCGCCGAAGTCAGCCAAACCGCCGCCGACTTCATCCTTCAGGGCCAGGCTCTGGCGCCACTGCGCGAAGCTGTCGTCGTTGGCCGATTGACGCGGCGTTTGTCGCTGCAGAATTTCGGACTGGCCTTCGCCTACAACGCGGTCGCGGTGCCGCTGGCGATGCTTGGCATGGTGACCCCGCTGTTCGCCGCCGTCGCCATGTCGGTATCGTCGATTGCCGTGACGCTCAATGCATTGCGCTTGGCGATGCTGAAGCGGAGAGAGGCGGCATGACGGTCCTTGCCTATCTGATCCCGGTGGCGCTGTTTCTCGGGTTGCTCGGCCTCGGGGCCTTCCTTTGGTCGCTGCGTTCGGGTCAGTTCGACGACCTCGAGGGCGCCGCGCATCGCATACTTTTTGACGACGAGGAGTGAGCGTTGAGAGAGCACGCCGATCCCGTTCCGCAAGTGCGCCGCGTCGATTTGGAGGCGCCATGGGCTTGGCTTGCCGCCGGTCTGCACGACATGCGCCGCGCTCCAGCCATCAGCCTTACCTACGGCGCCATATTCTGCGCTATCAGCCTGGCGCTCTCGCTGGGGTTGTTCTTCACCGGCACTGAATATCTCCTACCGCCGCTGGCGGCCGGTTTCATGCTGGTTGGGCCCTTGCTCGCGGTCGGCCTCTACGAGACCAGCCGCAGATTGGAAAGCGGCGAGCCGCTGCACTGGCGCAAAGTGCTTCTGGTCTCGACACGCGCCCCGGCGCAGCTTGCCTTTATCGGTATTTTCTTGACGACCATTCTGCTGGTTTGGATGCGAGCGGCGACGATTCTCTTCGCGCTCTTCATCGGCACCCTGGCATTCCCGCCCTTGTCTGAAATCGTGACGCTGCTGCTTTTTACCTTCGAAGGTCTGGCCCTGCTGGTCGTCGGTACCGGCGTCGGCGCGGTCCTGGCGGCGGCCGTCTTCGCGGTCAGTGTGGTTTCGATCCCGCTTTTGATGGTTCGCGACATCGACGCCGTCACGGCCGCCATGGTCTCGCTGCGCGCGGTCTATCTGAACTGGCGGGTGATGCTGATTTGGGGCTGGCTGATCGCCATGCTCACGGTCTGCGGCCTGGTGACTTTCTATGCCGGCCTCATCGTCACCTTTCCCCTGGTCGGCCACGCCACATGGCATGCCTACAGGGCGATGACGCTAGAGACCTGAGGTTAGAGCAAATCCCGTTTTCGATTCAGCTTCCCAGGGCTGACAGCGAGCCCAGGCGCGGTCGGCGATAGGCGCGCTGGGTGAGGGTGCTGGCGTGGATGAATTCGTCGAGGAACTGCGGCTGGAAAGTGTAGTAGACCTCGCTGACGATCAGGCTCTCGCCCTCGCGCACGGTGAAGCCGGTGGGCATGGTGGCGTTGTTTCCCGGCACGCCCAAACTGCTGGTCACGCTGAGGGTCCCATCGTCGAATATCTGCCAGTCGACCTTGGCCACTTCGCCGACGGCCCGCGATACCGAGGAGACGATGACGCGGCCGTTGCCGTTGAGATTGAACGGGAAGACCACTTCGTCGGCCGCCGAGAACAGCAGGTTCACTTCCGCCGTGGTGATCGACGCCGGGCGCGACACCAGATCGGCCATGGTCGAGGCGGCGCGATCGAGCTTCTGATTGATCAGGACGAAGCGGGTTGCGTCGTAACAGCCAAGGACGATGACGGTCAGCACCGGCAAAGCGAGTGCCAACTCGACCAGGACGCCGCCGCGGCGGTCGGCGAGGAAACCTCTGGCGGCGGGACCGGGCAATCGCGGCAGATGCCGCAAGATCGCCTGGGCGAAACTTTGGAGTTTTCGCATCAGCTGCCTCCGCTAAGGTCATAGGGCTCGTTTCGGATCGCGATACTGGCGTGCATGTCCAGGGCTCCGGTCGGGCCGCCGAAGACCTGGAAGATCGGGGTGATAAAGCTCCATTGATAGTTGATCTGGTAGAGCACAACGTCGCCGGCGCCGCCCGGACCGGGATCACCCATGTCGTCGTCCCAGGTGGCGTTCAGGTTGACATCGTCATAGGTATCGCCGGGATCCCATTCTCCGTTGGAATTGGCGTCGAAGGTCAGCGGCTCGGGTTCGCCGATGTCCTCGAAACTGGGATAGACCTTGAGCGAAACATCGGTGGCTGTGATGTCGAGCAGGCCGTGGCTATGGTCCATCACCACTTGTACGATCTGCTCTTGGCGCGTGCCGCTTGCCGGGTCCGTGCCGGTCAGGCCGTAGCGCGCCGCCTCGCGCAAGCCGCCCTCGGCCAAAACCTGACCGAACAGCAGCATGGCGACCTCCATCATGCCGACCAGCAAAAGGCCGATGACGGGCAGGGCCAGGGCGAATTCGACCGCGGCCGAGCCCTCCTTGCAGCGAAGGAAGCGAGTGAGTTTTTCCATGGTGTACGATGGTGCGCTCATGACGCTTTACCCTTGATTAATGGCATGGGGTTAGGGTTGCCGGTGCGTTAACCAAAATTGTATCGGGCCTTTCATGCAGCGATCGAAAATCCGCGGCATAGCGCGGATATCAGCGCTTTTCGGGGTGTCTCTGGCACTCGCTGCCTGCGCCTCGCCACCGAACCCTCGGGGGTCGGAAACGGGGCGCAGCCTGCGTTTCGAGCAAATCATGCGTATCGCCGAGCAAACCGAGGCGCGCGGCGATTTCCAGACCTCGTCCGGGCTTTACCTGCGGGCCCACGATATTCTGCCCGAGCACTTGGCGCCGCTGCTCAAGCTCGGCGCTCTTCACGACCGCATCGGCGAGCCGCAGAGCGCCGCCGAGGCCTATCGCCTTGCCGTCGAACTGGAACCCGACAATGCCGACGTGCTGCGCGCCTTCGGGCTG
This sequence comes from Kiloniellaceae bacterium, assembly GCA_021776145.1. Lineage (GTDB taxonomy): Bacteria > Pseudomonadota > Alphaproteobacteria > Kiloniellales > Kiloniellaceae > JAJFGM01. Next base: position 3,038 of record JAJFGM010000678.1, read on the forward strand.
TCGCTCCTGGCCGCTGGCCAAACCGAGATGGCCCTGGAGCAGTTCCACCGCGCCCTGCGATTGGCCGAGGATCCGCGCCTCTACAACGCGCTTGGTGTCGCCTACGACAGCACGGGCGCGCGCGCCGTCGCGCAGGCCTATTACCGGGTCGGGCTGGATATGACGCCCGAACACCTCACGTTGAGTACCAATCTTGCCTTGTCGCTGGCGCTGAGCGGCGAGAATGAAGCCGCTGCCTTGGTTCTCGACCGCGTGGCCGTTTCCGCCGCGGCCTCGCCGGCGCACCGCAATATGGTCGCGGTCGCCTTTGCCCTGACTGGGGATGAAATCAGGGCCTTGAGCATCGGCGGCCCCGAGATGGGCCGCGACGAGCTGCGCCGCAGCGTGGCGGCCTACCGCGAAATCGGCGACCGCGCCGTGGCGATTACGCAACCAAGCCTCCCACAGAGTGATTGACGCACGTCGACGCGCCGATCCCTGCGCCTCTTGCCTTGTCTCGCGATTTGGGAATGCTTGATTGATTTGCCGCGAATTGCGGTTATGCCGAAACTTTGATCCCCGCCGCAGAACCACAACAGGTCCTGACTTTTCTGCCCCGCATATCACTTGCGAACCGGGCATGGCGATGGATCCTACATCTGACTCAAGGTGTCGACGATCGAAAGCGCTGCCGGCCCGATCAGGACGATGAAGAGCGGCGGCAGAATGAAAATGATCATCGGCACAGTTAGAAGGGCCGGCAGCCGGGCCGCCTTTTCTTCTGCCCGCATCATGCGTTCGTCACGCGATTCAGCCGCCATGACTCTCAGCGAGTGGGCCAGGGGCGTGCCGTAACGTTCGGACTGCAAAAGCGTGTTGACCATGCCGCGGACGACCACCAGATCCGTGCGAATGCCGAAATTCTTGAGGGCTTGGCGGCGGTCCGGCAGGAAGCCGAGCTCGAGCCCGGTGACCGTCAATTCGTCGGCAAGTTCCGGTGTGGAGCTTTCGATTTCGTCGGCGACCCGGACCAGCGTCGCATCCAGGCTGAGGCCGGCCTCGGCACAGATGACCATCAGATCAAGGGCGTCGGGCAAAGCCTTGCGGATCATATCCTGGCGTTTCTGCGCCGCGTTCTTGACCACGACGTCGGGCGCATAGGCGCCGACCATGACGCTGCCAAGCGCAACCAGGGCCTTCATCGGCGCCTCGAGCTGGTAGATGTCGAGGCCATAGACGAAAAACACCGCGATGCCGCCGAAGACGAACGGCAAGGAAAGCTTGAAGAAGAAGAACTTGACCAGGGTGTCCTTCGAACGCCAACCGGCATGCATCAGCTTGATCGAGACCTTGCGCGCCTGGACGCTCTTCAGCAGCCTGAGCTGGCTGACGATCTTGTGCATCAGTCCAAGTGTCTGCAGACGCTCCTTGCGGCGCAACGGGCCGCTGGCGCCGGCGCGCAGGGCGGCGCGTTGGGTACCCAAGGCGCGGGCGCGCTTGATGCCGGGATCACGCGCCAGAAGGGCGACCCACACGAGCACGGCCACGGCCAACGCCGAGAAACTCGACATGCCGATGATCGCGTCGTCGATCGTG
>JAJFGM010000679.1 GCA_021776145.1 Kiloniellaceae bacterium
GTCGATGGGCGCCAAGGTCAGGGTCTCGAAAGCCAGCATCTCGCGTCCGTCTTCGGTGCCGATGTCGCTATCGACCACTGCCACCAGGTTTTCGATGCGAATGCCGTAGGCGCCTGTGCGGTAGTAACCGGGTTCATTTGAAACGATCATGCCGGGTTCCAGGGCGACGTTGTGGGGCATTTTGGAAATACGCTGTGGCCCCTCGTGCACGCCAAGATAGCTGCCGACGCCATGGCCGGTGCCGTGGTCGAAGTCGAGGCCGTGCTGCCACAGGGCATAGCGCGCCAGACTGTCGAGCTGGCTGCCGGAAGTGCCCGTGGGGAAGCAGGCCCGGGCCAGGGCGATATGACCCTTGAGCACCAGGGTGAAACGCTTGCGCATTTCGGCATTGGGCGTGCCGATGGCGACGGTTCGTGTCACGTCGGTCGTGCCGTCGGGGTACTGCGCGCCGGAGTCGCAGAGGAAAAGCTCGCCCTGCTGCAGGACGCGGTCGCTTTCCGGCGATACCCTGTAGTGCACGATGGCGCCGTTGGGGCCTGAACCGGCGATGGTCTCGAAGGACGAATCGCGGAACAGCGGATCGCCGCGGCGCAGTTCGGCCAGGCGATCGGCGGCCCGCATCTCGCTGACCTCTCCGTTGCCGACGCTGTCATCGAGCCAGGCCAGGAACCGGGTCAGGGCCCGACCATCGCGCTTGTGGGCGGCGCGCGTTCCGGCCAGTTCGGTGGGGTTCTTGGTGGCTTTGGGCGCGAGGCAGGGATCTGGTGCCTGATGCAGAATCGCCCCGGCGGCGCGCAGGCGGTCGAACACCCAGGCGGCCGCGGTCGCCGGATCGGCCTGCACGGTCTTGTTCGACAATTCAGCCAGGGCGGCCTCAAGGTCTTCCGGCCGATGCCGAGCGACGGCGTTGCCAAGATGGGTTTCAAGGCCCTCGGTGACTTTTTTCGGGTCGACAAACCACTGCACGCCGCCGTCCTGGTGAAGGATCGCGAACGACAGGGGCAGCGGTGTGCAGTCGACATCGCCGCCGCGCACGTTCAACAGCCAGGCAATGGACTCCGGCAGGGTGAGCACTGCTGCCGCGACGCCGGACTTGGCCAGTTCGGCGCCGAGGGCCGCGCGCTTTTCAGCCGAAGCGACGCCGGCATACTCAATCGGGTGGGCGGTGACCGGGGCGCTGGGCGGCGCTGGCCGGTCGTGCCACACATGGTCCAGCGGATTGTCGTTCACGGCGCAGAGTTCGGCGCCGGTCTTGGCGATGTCGGCCTTCAGCTTGCGGACTTGGCTCTCGGTATGGAGCCAGGGATCGAAGCCGAGTTTGTCGCCGGGTTTCAGTCCCTCGGCCAAAAAGGCGCTCAGCGGCTCATCGGAAACGTGGCGTGGCGTAAAGAGGTCGACATCGACCTCGCCGCGCACCTGCAGGGTGTAGCGGCCGTCGACAAATATGGCCGCCCGCGTCCGCAGCACCGCGGCGCTGCCCGCCGAACCGTGGAAGCCGGTCAGCCATGCCAGGCGTTGGGCGCTGGCCGGGACGTATTCGCCTTGATGCTCGTCGGCACGCGGCACCAGAAATCCAGCGAGGGAGCGCCGGGCCAGCTCGGCGCGCAAGTCCGCAAGGCGTTGAGCATGGTCGGTCAATTCGTGCATCCGTCGGCCTGTTGCATCCCAGGCTCAAGCTACGGCGGTGGCGGTGCCGAGGCAAGCGCCGGTGACGCCGGATGCAGGCAGCAACGGCAGGCTGCGCCTGACGCCGAGCCCAGTTAACCATTTGCTAAGGCGATATGTTTGCCGCGCAATGCTGCAGTGCAAAACGGCCACTTCTCCGCGGGTCTGGGAAAGACCAGTTTTGCTGCATCGCAACAATTCAGCGGCGCCTCACGATTTGCATCGGACGCTGCCGCCTAGACCGAGACTAAGGAGATTTGAAATGACCCGCCTGACCGAGAAGGAAATCGGCGAAATCCGCAAGGCGCGGAAGAACACCGAAGAGGCTCGCCGCCTCACCCCTTGGCGTGCAGTATCGGCTTTCGTCAGCAGCACGCTGATCGATCCGCTGCTGCGCCAGCGAAATCGTAACGTGACCATTGCCGAGCTTAAGAAGCTCGATGACCGTATCTTGGACGATATAGGCCTCGAACGCGGTGCCATCGCTTACGTTGCCCATGAAATGGTCAAAGCCAAGCATCCTGGAGTGTCGCTTTGGGAGCGCCTGGCCACTGCCTATCGGGTACAGCGCGACAGCAATGCGACAGCGCGCGAGTTGAAAGGCTTGCCCGACGCTCTGCTCGCCGACATCGGCATCGCGCGGGTCGACATCGACAGCATCGCCCAGTCGTTGGCGGAAGACCGCCGGCGGCAGGCAGCTCCCAATCCGGCGGTCCCCGGCAGCCTGGAAGCTCGCCTCGACGCGGCGCTGCACCCCGTCCGCCAAGCCGTTGCCGAGGGCGCGGAGATGGTGGCCAGCTTCAAGGGCAATGTTGAATCCTTGTCGACGGCAACGGGCGCTTTTGTTTCGCGGCCGGTGAATGAAGTCGAAGGGCCGCAACGCGCAGCCTGAGCTTCGCTACAGGCGGACCGCTACGAGCGATGAATATGCGACGGCCCCTTGCGGGCCGTCGCACTATTTTGCGTGACCCGGCAAATCCCAAACGCGGCTTTGGCTTTAAGTTGGATCGCTGCGACCAAATTCGGGCTGCTTTAGCGCCTAAGCACCAGGGTTGACCATTCCGCCAGGTGGAATCGCTGTTCCAACTTCAGCCCCTGATCGCGATGGCGCGCCAGGACGGCCTGTTCCTGACTCACGAGAAGCCCCGAAAGCACGGCTCGGCCGCCGGGCGCAAGATGTCGGTAAAGATCTCTGGCCATGGCGCAGAGTGGCGGCGCAAGGATGTTGGCGGCGATCAGATCATAAGGCCCCGAGCGCTTGACCGCCGCGGCGGAGTAGCCAACACTGCGCAGAGCGCGGATGCGGCCGTGCAGAGTATTGAGCACCGCGTTTTCGCGGGTAACGCGGACCGAAACCGGATCGTTGTCGACTGCCAGGACAGGGCAGTTCCACAGCTTGGCCATGGCCATGGCCAGGACGCCCGATCCGCATCCCATATCCAGCGCCCGGCTGATCGGCTGCCGCTTGGCCAAGGCCTCGAAGGCCAATAGGCAGCCTCGCGTGGTTTCGTGGCGTCCGGTCCCGAAGGCGCTGCCGGCTTCAACGAGCAACGCGATCGCGCCGACCGGCGGCGGCGCGTCGACATGCGAACCGTAGAGGTAGAAACGTCCGGTCTCAATTGCGGGAAGGGCTTTCTGACTTTCGGCGACCCAATCGATCTCTGGCAGGGGCTCGAGCCTGTAGGCCGGCGTCGGCAACTCCGCTGCATTTGCCGCGGCGGCGATCACGGCCGCCAGATCGCCGGCGTCCGGCGCTTCCGCCAGATAGACCTCGACGGCAACAGGGGCCGTATCCTCGAGCGGCCCGTTGGTAAAGGCGCCGCCAAATCCGGCCAGTGCCTCCTCGAATATTGCAAGGGCGGCCGCGGGCAGGGTCAGTGTCAAACAACAGGTCACGGCAGGGCTCGCGCGATTTCTCTCGCCATACGGGGTTTCGTTAGGGTTTGTCCGCCGGTGGCGGCCGAGTTTGCTCTAAAACTTCTTGTTTCAGCCGGCTTTGTCCGCCGGTACGACGAAGCTGGCGATCACTTTCTTCTGTCCAGCTTGGTCGAAGTCGATGGTCAGACGCTCGCCTTCCACGGTTTCGACCTTGCCGTAACCGAACTTCTGATGAAAGACACGGTCGCCCAGGGCAAATTTGCCGGCGGTCAGGTTTTCCACCGCAACGGCCGTACCTTCGATGAAGGGCGCCGTCGACTTGTGCTGTCTCGCGCGGGCGTACCCTGGGCTGTAACGTTCGCCACCCCATTCGGAAAATCCGCTGTGGCCGGAAAAGCCGCCTGCGTTGCCGTAAAGACCGGTATCGCTTTCCTGCTCGATCTGATCCGTGGGCAGTTCGTCAAGAAAGCGCGACGGCAAGGAACTCATCCACGAGCCATGCATGCGCCGGTTGGCGGCGAAGCTGATAAAAACCCGGAGTCTCGCCCGGGTCAGGCCAACATAGGCCAGCCGGCGTTCTTCTTCCAGGCCGCGTTGTCCGGTCTCGTCGAGCGCGCGTTGATTGGGAAACAGGCCTTCCTCCCAACCCGGCAGGAAGACGTTGTCGAACTCCAGCCCTTTGGCGCCGTGCAGGGTCATGATGCTGACCATGTCCTGGTCTTCCGCTTCGATTGCTTCCATCACCAGTGAGACATGCTCAAGAAAACCGGCCAGAGATTCGAACTCGCCCATGGCGTTGACCAGCTCCTTGAGATTCTCCAGGCGGCCTGGAGCCTCGAAGGTCTTGTCGTTCATCCACATCTCGGTGTAGCCGGATTCCTCCAGCAGCGTTTCCGCCACCTCGACGTGCGATGCGATCTCGAGCAGTTCGCGCCAGCGCTGGAAATCGGCGATCAGGCCGGCCAAGGCGCGCCGTGCCGCAGGCCGCAGCTCGTCGGTATCGGCCAGGCGCCGCGCCGCCAGTACCAATGGCAGGTTTTCGGCCCTGGCGAGGCGATGCAACGTTTGCAGCGAGGCGTCGCCGAAGCCACGTTTGGGCTTGTTGACGATTCGTTCGAACGCCAGATCGTCGGCCGGCTGGTGAATGATGCGCAGATAGGCCATGGCGTCGCGGATTTCCATGCGTTCGTAGAAGCGTGGGCCGCCGATTACCCGGTAGGGCAGGCCCATGGTCAGAAAACGCTCTTCGAATTCGCGCGTTTGGGCGCCGGTCCTGACCAGGATGGCGACGTCGTTGAGCCGCAGGTCCTTGTTGCGGCGCTGCTGCTCTTCGATTTCCTCGCCGACGAAACGAGCCTCCGCCTCGCCGTCCCATAAGC
>JAJFGM010000680.1 GCA_021776145.1 Kiloniellaceae bacterium
GGAAGAACTGCAGGGCGCCGATCTCCGCCGTTTGCGGGTCGATGGCCAAGGCCGTGGTGAAGTTGCGGGTCGTGATATTTGTAAAGTCGTCGGGCTTTTCGCGGAACCGCAAATCCTGATGGAAGCGATAGTCGGAGTACTTGGCCCCCGGCGGCTTCCAGTGAATTTGGTTGACGATCTGCTTTATGTTCCTGCCGAGCAGGGGCTCCAGCACCTCAAGATATCTGGGATGACGCCGTTGCCCTTCCAGGGTCTTGTTGATCCAGGAAAACCAATAGGCCTGGACAACGATTTTTCGCTTCAGGACAGGGTCGTCGAGAAGCTCGAAGCACAGGTTCTTGTGATGATAGGAGGCGTGATGGGTCAGGCCTTCTTCATACATTTGGTCCACGGCATTGCGAATTTCCGCTATCTCGTCGGCTGGCAGGAAGCCGCGAATGATGGCGAACCCGTGTTCCTCAAGGTCACTTACATGGCCGCTGTCCATTGCCCTTGCTCCGCGCGTTAGGTCGCGAACGAGCTTCGCGCACCGCCAGTCTTCTGGGTCTTGAAGATCGACCCGCCATCCGGCGCCGGCGGCAGAGGCAGCCGAACAGGGGCCGCCTTGATACGTGGCGTCACAATCGGCTCACCGATGATCACGCGCTCTTGCAAGTCCGCCCATTGCTCGCGTTGCGGCAGGCGCTGGAAGTAGCTGGCCGGCCCCATCAGCGGCCAGGCATCGGCGGCAAGGCACTCGTAGAACAGCATCATGCGCATTCGATCGCTTCGGTTGGCAGCGGACCCATGCAGCGTGCGCACATGATGTACGGTCATGCTGCCAGCCTTGCCGGTCAGCGTGACCGCCTTTTCGTGATGAAAATCGGCATCGCTGGGATCGATCGCGCCGCAGAATACGCCGTCCCCGTTGTGGTGGCTCAGCAGGGGCCCTTTGTGTGAACCCGGGATGACTTGCAGCGGACCGTTGGCCAAATCGACATCGTCCAACATCAAACCGCAGGCAAGCAGGCTGTCGTTGGTGCAGGGATAGAACGCCCAGTCCTGATGCCACTCAACCGCGGGCCCTCCCCCCGGTGCCTTGATGTTGAGTTTGGCCGACTGCAAAAGAACGTTGGGGCCCAGCAGTTGGCGCAGGACCTCGGCAACCCTCACGTCCTGCAAAACCTCCCAATAAACCGGGTTCGATCTATGCGGTGTCTTGATACGCGTAAGCCTGGCCTCGGCGGCCGAGTGCCCCTCGTCGAGTTCGTAAACGTCATTGCTTTCGGTGATTTCGCGCGACTTGTCGATCAAGTCATAGGTGACCTGGCGGAGGCGCGCGAGCTGTTCCGGTGAAACCGCATCCTCAACCAGGATGTAGCCGTTCTCGTTGTAGGACCTGACCTGATCTTCAGACAACATTGCTCATCTCTGTTTTGCTTCGTGCCAGCCTCTAATGGTATCGATACCATTGCCCAAAAGCGGCGTCAATGGTATCGATACCAGAGGGCGCACCTTGTGAGGCTTCGGCAATGCAGAACAAGCACAAATGGGTGACGATGATCGATGTCGCGGAAGCCGCCGACGTTTCCGCGATCACGGTCTCGCGTGTGCTTCGCCAGCCGGAAAAGGTACGCCCCGAGACGCGAGAGCGCGTGCGCGCGGCCATTCACGCGCTTGGCTACGTGCCGGACGAAGCGGCGGGCGCTCTTTCCTCGCGTCGCAGCCGCATCGTCGGCGCCCTGATCTCCACCCTTGCCAGTTCCTTTTTCGCTTCCACGGTCGATGGGCTCTCCAACGAATTGCGCGCCGCCGGTTATCAACTGCTGCTCGCCAACACCGATTACACGCCCGAAATCGAAGCTGAGTCGATCCAGGCGCTTCTCGGTCGGCGGCCAGACGGTTTGGTGCTCAGCAGCACGGCGCATACCGAAGCGGCGGAGCGCTTGTTGCGAACGTCGGGCATCCCGGTCGTCGAAATTTGGGAGCTGCCAGAAGCGCCGATCGACTGCGCCGTTGGGTTTTCGAATCATGCGGCGGCTCGCGCCATGACCGAATTTCTCGCGGATAGCGGGCGTCGCCGCATTGGCTTTGTGGTGAACAACCGGCCGCGTGGCACACGCGCCCGGGCGCGGGCGGAAGGCTACGCCGAGGCGCTCGCCGCACGCGCAATGGGTCCGCTCCGTCTTGTCGAGGCGGTTGCCATGGCCGGCGACACCGACCCCGAGATCGGTGCCCGTGGCCTCGGCGAACTCTTGGATCGTTGGCCGGACACGGACGCGGTTTTTTGCGTCAGCGATCAGGTTGCGCTTGGCGCCCTCTGCGAGGCGCGCAGACGCGGGTTGGACGTCCCCAATGACATAGCGATTGCCGGTTTCGGAGATTTCGAGATCGCAAGCGAGGCCGGCCTTGCCTTGACGACGGTACGCGTACCGGGGTTTGCGATTGGCAAGCAAGCGGCACGGCTGATTCTCGCCCGCAGCGGTAGTAGCCCCAGCCACCCTGCCATCATCGACCTAGGATTCGAGATCGTTCGCCGCGCAACGGCTTGAGGTGAGCTTGGGTCCGTAGGCGTTAACGAGTGACGAATAGGCAGGGGTGGCGGCAATCAAAAAATGCGCTGGACCGGCCGGCTGCATGAAACAGCTGGCCGGTCCAGGCCCCCCCGGGCTGGAAGACTTCCGATGCTGACCTCTAGGCTAGTGCGTTG
>JAJFGM010000069.1 GCA_021776145.1 Kiloniellaceae bacterium
CAGTCGGTCGCCGATGTGGCCGGCGTTGCCATGAAAAACGACGACGACCGGACCATCGTCCTGGCGCGGCGGATGATACCAGTGGGTCAGTCGGACTTCGGGGTCCGGTTGGGTCTGGACCTCGCGCAGGTCCGCCAATCCAGTCAGCTCGATGTTGGGAACATCGGCCGATGCCGGATAGAGCAGGTTGCGTTGAAACGCGAACATCGCCCCGGCCAGCAACAGATAGGTGACCAGCGGAATCCAAATCCACGCCATGCTGAAGGACCTTTCGCGCATTCAAAGAGCATTTTTCCGCATCAAAGACTAACGCCCAATGAACGACCGGCAAGCTCGGAAACGTCGGCGCGAAGCCCAGGCATAGGAGGCAGGATTTTAATCACCTTGAATAAGTGTGAATAATTTATATTATACACTAACGTAAAGACGATTAATATATTTCACACTAAATAATGGGGATTAGTGATGGCTCGGATCTATGTCCTGCATGAGAATACGGCCTGGGTCGAGCCCTTGCGCGCTGCCTTCGCGGAAACCGGGCTGCCAGTCACCGAGTGGTTTCTCAACGAGACCACCCTGCCCTTCGATCAAGAGGCACCACAGGGCGTTTTTTACAATCGCATGAGTGCATCCTCCCATACGCGAGGTCACCGCTATGCACCTGAATTGACGCTCGCCACCTTGAATTGGCTTGAGCGCGACGGCCGCCGGGTTGTCAATGGCAGTCGCGCGTTGCAATTGGAGGTCAGCAAACTGGCACAATACAGCGCCTTGCAGCGGAATGGCTTACGTACGCCACGTACCGCCGCGGCCGTTGGACGTGAACAAGTTCTTGCAGTCGTCGATGGTTTCGGCCCCGGCCCCTACATTCTCAAACCCAATCGTGGCGGCAAGGGCCTCGGCGTGCAGCTCTTCCAAACGCGCCAAGCCATCGCCGACTATCTCGAGGGGCCGGGCAGCGGTGAAGAGGCGCCGATTGACGGGATCTGGCTGGTGCAGGAGTACATCAAGGCCACCGCCCCCTTCATAACGCGGGCCGAATTCGTCGGCGGCCGCTTTCACTACGCGGTACGGGTCGACACCAGCGATGGTTTCGAACTCTGCCCCGCCGATGTCTGCAATGTCGAGAATGCTTTTTGCCCGGCCGAACAGTCGCAGCAAAACAAATTCACGCTTGCCGGCGATTTTACCGAGACGGCCAAGGGCCGGGCGCTTGTCCTGGCATACGAGGCTTTCCTGCGCGACAGCGAAGTCGAGGTCGCGGGCATCGAATTCATCGAGGACCCGGCCGGCGAAATCTTCACTTACGACATCAACACCAACACCAACTACAACGCCCAGGCGGAAACCGAAGCCGGTCTGCGGGTGACTGGAATGCAGGCCTTGGCGGCCTTCCTTGGTTCCGAACTCACAACCCGCTACCCGCAACGGCCGCAGATCGTCGCGGCGGAGTGAAGCCACGCCGTCGCCGGCGGTTGTCCGGGCGTCAGGGTTCCAACCTCAAGAAGTAAAACGCGGCGCCGCATCACGCGGCGCCGCTTTGTATTTTTTCGCAACCGTCCGCTCGGACGGCGCGGTTTAACTGGCGTCGCGATCCAAACCAATATCGCGCAACTGATGTGCATCGAAGCGCCTGAGGTCGCGCTGCATGATATAGTTGCGGCGCCAGGCGTGATACGACCTGGCCAGTCCGCCGATGTTGGCATTGAGCGCGCCACTGGCGCGTTCGGTGAGGTCGCGGATGCTCAGGCCCGGGATGCTCGGGTCAATTCCATGATAAGCGAGATAAGCCATGAGAGCCCTCCATTGTGCTAAGGTTTTATGTGCTAAGATATTAGAAATTCTATTCCATGGAGCAGCCCTTGGAGGCCGCAATTCCGAGGAAATCTCTATAATAGTTAGATAGTTATAGCGGAGGTTGATGACCAACGACTTTTTGTGCCAGTATCTTTAGATTATCTCAATGTCGAGTGCCCCATGAACCGACGTATGCCCTCGTTAAATGCTTTGCGCGCCTTCGAGGCGACGGCGCGGCATGGCAGCCTGACGCGGGCGGCGGGCGAACTCCATGTGACGCCGGCGGCGGTCAGCCATCAACTCAAGGCCTTGGAGGAAGACCTGGGGATAAAGTTGATGCGCCGGGTCGGCCAGGAACTGATCCTCAGTGAAGCGGCCCAGGCTGGTCTACCCAGCCTGCGTCAAGGCTTCCGTGCTCTGGCCGAAGGTGTCCGCCTGTTGCGCGAAGATCCTTCACACCACTATCTGACGGTGTCGGTGCCGCCGACTCTCGCCGCGACCTGGCTGGTGCCAAGGCTGGACCGTTTCAAGCGTCAGGAAACCGACATCGATGTACGGCTGGAAGCCAGCGACGAGATGGTGAATTTTCTGCACGACGGCGTCGACATGGCGATTCGCTTCGGCGGCGGGGACTATCCCGGTCTTCACGCGACACGGCTCTTCGGCGAACAGGTCTATCCGGTGTGCAGTCCCGAGCTGTTGGACGGCGATCATGGCCTGACCAACCTACAAAACCTCAAACACCACACGCTGCTGCATGTCGAGTGGCAGGCTGCCCGTGACGAGCCGCCGAGTTGGGAAATGTGGTTGCGCGCGGCCGGCGTCGACGATGTCGATGCGACCAGGGGGCCACGGTTCAGCCACGGTGCCATGTCGCTGCAGGCCGCCGCCCAGGGTCATGGAGTCGCGCTCGGCAGCAGCGCATTGGTCGCCGATGCCTTGAAGGCCGGGCGCCTGGTGAAACCCTTCGATCTGACCATCGACTATGAGTTCACCTATTTCGTGGTGAGCCCGCAGGAAACCGCGGAAGATCCCAAAATCAAGGCCTTCCGGCGCTGGTTGCTGGCAGAAGCGCTGCAATCTTCGTGACGCCGGCGGATCGGAACACCACGGACGGGTGACCGTGCCGCGTGGGAAGGTGGCTGGCGACTTGCCTTCCCGCTCCGGCCCTGGAAGGATTGAGCGGTGATTCGCTCACGCCACCCCTGGCGGGCAGAATTCGCCACGCTATTTTGAAATCGGGCCATTTTAAAATCGGGCCATTTTGATATCGGGAACGTCTCAAGATGCCGGAGCTCACGATCAACAGTCAGCAGCGTTGTTTCGACGGGACGCAGGGATTTTACAGCCATCAATCGGAAATCACCGGCGGCACCATGAACTTTGCCGTATTTCAGCCGCCGCAAGCGCGCCAGGGCGCATCGGTGCCCCTGCTGATCTTCCTGTCGGGTCTTACCTGCAGTGAAGAAAATTTTACCGTCAAGGCCGGGGCACAACGCCTTGCGGCCGAACTCGGCCTGATGCTGTTGGTGCCCGACACCTCACCACGCGGTGCCGCTGTTGCCGGCGAAGACGAGTCCTACGATCTGGGAACCGGTGCCGGCTTTTACGTCGACGCCACGCAAGAGCCTTGGTCGCCGTCCTATCGCATGTACAGTTACATCACCGAGGAACTGCCGATGCTCATCGCCGAGCACTTTCCCGCCGATATGGCGCGCCAGGGCATATTTGGGCATTCGATGGGCGGACACGGTGCCTTGACCCTGCACCTCAAAAATCCCGACGTCTACCGAACGGTTTCGGCTTTCTCGCCGATCTGCGCGCCGATGCGCTGTCCCTGGGGCGAAAAGGCCTTAAACGCCTATCTTGGCACCGACCGCGACACCTGGCGCCCCTATGACGCCTGTGCTCTGCTCGAGGATGGCGTCAAGAGCGAGGCTGTTCTGCTCATCGATCAGGGCGCCGGCGACGCTTTTCTGGAAGAACAGTTGCAGCCTCAGCTCCTGGCCGCGGCCTGTCAGGCCGCCGGTCAGGAGATCGAGCTGCGTATGCAGCCCGATTACGACCACAGCTACTATTTCATTGCCACTTTCATGGAAGAACACCTGCGCCATCACGCCCGCGTGCTGTCGGCCTGACCCGCGCGGCCTGACCCGCGCGACCGGCCCCGCTCCCGCTTTGCTTGTGAAGCGTTATTTGTTAGGCGGAGCCGCTTTCCGTTAAGGCGCCGCCGAGTTGCGTGATGTTTCCGGAAATCGCGCCGCCCGTTGCGATTGTGATGCGACCATAGCGGATTTTGCCCGACACCTGACCGCTATCAGTGATGAGAAGGTGATCCTGGACTGTCAGTTCACCATCGAAGTTGCCACTGATTTCCGCGTTATCGACGCCCGCCGTCCCTTTGTAGACGCCGCCCTCGTTGACTTCGAGACTGCGCGCATTCAGGGAAGCTTCGACGCGGCCTTCGACGACCAGTCGTTCACACGACTGAATACCACCCTTGACTTCGATGCCGCGACCGACAGTCAGGGTCCCCTGCGACGGCGCGCTGTGCCGTTGTTTCACGAGCGTCTCCCTGCTCATTGGGCCCAATGACGTGGGCAAAGTCATTGGGCGTGGTCCGCCCGAAGGTCCCTCGGCAATATAGCTCGGCCCGGTCCGGCGCCAGAATGCGGTCATTTTCTATTCTGCCTCCCCCGAAACAAAAGCGACCACTGCGTCGACAATACCGCCGACCGGCGATCGTAAGTCGATCATAGCCGCCTTTGCTTGGGAAACGCAGTGTCAATTTTGCGCCAAACTCAAAAATCCGTGCCTTTCTCTTCGAATTACGCCGGGTTCACTTAGCGTCTCGACACAGCGGCAAGATGTTCGGTGAAATCCGCCGTCGCCATCAAGGCCTTGCAGCGTTCGAAACGGCCGACGGCATAGGCCCAGAAATCCTCCGCCGGGTTGTCGTTGGCGTGCTGGATGAGACCCCAAAGCGTCCACAAGAGGTCGCACATGGCCTTGTAAATCACCATGCGGCCATAGATCGCCGGCGAAGGTGCGCCGCCGCAATAGGCGTGCATCATCTCGGCATCTTCCGCGCCGCCGAAGCCGGCCTCGACCGAGAGGTCGCCGAGATCCCACAGCGGATCGTTCATACCGGAATATTCCCAATCGACGATCCACATGCGCCGGCCGTCGTCGAGGAAATTCTCACACAAGGGATCGCAGTGGCAGGGCGCCAGGGCTATGGGCTTTTCGTCCAGGACACGGCGCACCGCGCCCGCTTCCTCCACGACGTCATGGTAACCTTCGGGCAGGCTGGCGCCGAGCTTCGCCAGAACCGCCAAGTACTCGTCGATCATGCTAAATAGCTCGAAGCGGAACTCGAAGGACTTGCCGCAATCGTGCAGTTTCTTGAAAGCCAGGGCGGCGCGAGTTGGCGCCCCAGGGGTCGAGACAAAGCTCGCGGGTGTCATGGTGGCGCAACCGTCGAGATAGTCGAGCAGCATCAAGCCGTCGTTCTCGTCGAAGAAGCGCAACCCAGGCCCGACCCCCGCCTCGGCCGCGACGCGCGTGTTGTGCGCCTCGACCTTACGGTCGATGTAGTCTTCTGTTCCCTCGCCCGCGAGACGCAGCGCGAAACTGCTGCCTGCATGGTCCAGTCGGTAGACAAGATTGGTCAGTCCCCCCAGCCGCCGCAAGCTGACGTCGTCGACGGATAGACCAGCAAAGCGCGGGACGCGGCCCAAGGCGGCTTCGAGTCGTTTGCGTTCCTTGGAGTCCATGCTCTTCTCCTCTAGGGCCTGTTGAGGTTCAGGTTACGGTCTCGGCGGGAGCGGATTTTTGCCAGGGCAAGGAGCGCGTGGCGCCGTGGGGTGGGCCCCCCACAAG
>JAJFGM010000681.1 GCA_021776145.1 Kiloniellaceae bacterium
TTCAGGAAATTCGGCCGGCTTCTCGCCGAGGCCATGGAACGGCTGTTCCTGGCGCGGGATGACTTCCCAGTTCGGATCCTGTGCCACCTCCACCCGCCGCGTCTTGAAGGGCGTGCGGTAGGGCAAGGGGTCGTCGCGCCCATCGAGATGCGCCTTGATGTAGTAGGCGGCGCGATGGCCGTGCTGCATGGCCATGACGATGGTCGAGCCGCCAAAGGCGCCGTCGCCGGCGGCGAAGACCTGGGGATCGCCAGTGCGCATGCCCTGCCAGTCGGTCTCGATACGGTCCCACTTCATCAGGCCGTGTTGCTCGAGCTCGTCGCTCTCGGCTTTCTGGCCGACCGCCATGATCACCAGGCCGCAGGCCAGGTCGTGCTCGGATCCCGCTACGTTGACCGGACGGCGGCGGCCGTCGTCGTCGGGCGCGCCCAGTTCGGTCCTGACACAGCGCAGGGCGAAACCCGCGCCGCCCTCAAACGGCGGGTTCTCGACGACCCCGACGGGCTGAAGGTTGTAGACGATCTCGATGTCTTCCTTCAGCGCCCCTTCCAGTTCGTCGCGGCGCGCCGGGATCTCGTCGGGACCGCGGCGGTAGAGCACCTTGACGTTCTTGCAGCCGGGCAGACGCTTGGCGACGCGGCAGGCGTCCATGGCGACATCGCCGCCGCCGATAACAAAGACCGTCTCGGGCATTTGCGGCCGTGCCCCGGCGTTGACCCGGCGCAGGTATTCGACGCCATCGATGACGCGCTCGTCGTTTTCGCCGGGGATTTCCATGCCCTTGCCCCACCAGGCACCGATGGTCAGCAGCACGGCGTCGTGGCGTTTCTTGAGCGCGTCCAGCGTGACGTCGCGGCCGAGGGCGCAATTGACGTGCGTCGTGATCCCGGGGCAGCGCTTCAGCATGCGATCGACGTCTTCACCGATGATGCCGCGCGGCAGGCGAAAGGCGGGAATGCCCCATTCCATCATGCCGCCAAGCTTGTCCTGCATCTCGTACACATCGACAGAAAAACCAGCCTCGGCGAGGTCCTGCGCCGCGGTCAGGCCGGCCGGGCCGCTGCCGACGATGCCGATGCTTTCCTTGCGGCTGACCGGCACCGGCGGCAGGTGAAAGTCCTTGCCGAGCTTTTCCATGACGAAGCGCTTGAGGTTGCGGATGGCGATCGGCCCGTCGCTGTCGGCGCGCCGGCAGGCCGGCTCGCAGGGCGCGTCGCAGACCCGCCCGCAGATCGATGAAAAAGGATTGGTCGCGGTGATCGCCTCGAAGGCTTCCTCGACCTTGCCTTCCCAGATGTAGCCGATATAGGAGGGGGCGTCGGTGCCGATGGGACAGGCCACCTGGCAGGGCGCGGGAACAAAATCGACGTCGCCGACGTTGTCGGCCGTGCCCTCGGGCGCCGTCGTCGGCGCGATCCGCTCAAGATCGTAAACGCTCATTCAGCCGGCCTTCGAAAGCCCCGCCGGCGTCCCGCGGCGCAGACCCGGCTCGTAGGGCAAGCGGGTGATGGCGGCGGCTTCGGGCGTCAGGGCGACGAGATCGTCGCGCGACAGATCACGCACGTTGGTGTAACCCAGGCCGTGCACGATGCTGGCGAGTTGCCAGCGGATGGATTCCAGATAGCGGTGGATGTTGCGCGCCTCGACCGGCACGTTATAGCGCTTTTCGTGCTCGGGATCCTGAGTCGCGATCCCGACAACGCAGGTTCCGACATGGCACTGCAGGCAGGAGATGCAGCCGCCGGCGATGATGGCGCCGGTGCCCACGGCGGTCGCGTTGGCGCCAAGCGCCAGGGCCTTGGCGGCGTCGATGCCATCCTTGATGCCGCCCATGAGGACGATCTGCAATTCGCCGGCGCGGTCGATCTCGGCCAGGGCGTCGAGGGCTTCCTGGATCGCGGATAATGTCGGGATACCGACGAATTCCAGGACCTCGTTGCCGGCGGCACCGGTCGAGCCCTGCAGACCGTCGAGCTCGACGAAGTCGAAACCGTCCTTCAAGGCGATCTTGATGTCGTCGCGCACGCGCCCAGCGCCGAGCTTGACCGACACCGGCAGGCGGTAACCCGTTGCCTCGCGGAACTCCTCGATCTTGATGACCAGATCGTCGGCGCCCAGTACATCGGGGTGGCGCGACGGCGAGCGCAGGTCGATGCCTTCGGGGATGCCGCGAATGCGGGCGATTTCCTTGGTCACCTTCTTGGCCATGAGCTGGCCGCCGAGGCCGGGCTTGGCGCCCTGCGAGATGTAGATTTCCAGGCCGTTGGCGCGCTGCATGTCGTGGATGGACCAGCCCAGGCGCCCCGACAGGCATTGGTAGATAAGCTGCTGCGCTTCCGCGCGCTGCTCGTCGCTCATGCCGCCCTCGCCGGTATTCTCCGAGATCCCCGACATGCGCGACGCGATGGCCAGGGCCAACTTGGTCGATTTGCTCAAGGCGCCGTAGCTCATCGGCGCGATCATCACCGGCATGCTGAGGCTGAGCGGCTTACCGCCCATCTTGCCACCGATTTCGGTCGCCATTTCGACCTTGGAGGTTACCTCCGGGTCCGCCGGCACGTCGCTAAGGTCCTTACGGAACGCCAGGTCCGAAAGGTGCGGCATGGCGCGCGACGCGCCGTAACCACGGATGCGGTAGCGGCCGATCTGCGACTTGACGTGGATGTCCTCCTGCACCTTTACGTTCCAATAGTCGGACTGGCCCGAGGCCTCGAAGAAGGGGATGGCGCGCACGCGTGGCTCGGTTTTGCCGTAACGCAGTTTCTGGCCGGCATTGGCGATCTTCTGGAAGGTGCCGTGGAAGGCGATCTTGTGGCGGTCGAGAAACTCCCGCAGATCCTCGTCTTCGGCGGCCGGAAGATCGATGAGTTCGGCGTCGGTGCCCAAGGTCTGCACGCGCCCGGCGACATAGATATGGCCGCCGGTCATGTCCTGACCGACCTTCTCGCCGGAATCGCCGAGGATGACGATGCGCCCGCCGTACATCATATAGCCGGCCATGAAATTGGCGTTGCCGCCGCAGAACAGCGTCCCCGCCTTCATCACCTGGCCGGCGCGCGAGCCGATGTTGCCGTGCACGACAACCTCGGCGCCGCGGATGGCGACGCCGGCGATGGCGCCGGCATTGCCGTTCACCGTGACGCTGCCGCCCAGCATGTTGTCGGCCAGGCCCCAGCCGACGTTGTTGTCGACCTCGAAGCGTGGGCCATCGGTCAGGCCGGCGCAGACATAGCCGGCCGAGCCGCGCACCTTGACGGCGATGTCATGCACCAGGCCGACGCCGATGTGGTGGCGCGCGTCGGGATTGAGGACCTCGACGTCCTCGCCCTGCGCACCGTATTCGCGGATCAGTTCGTTGGCATCGCGGATCGCGACGACGCTTAGATCGATCGTTGCCATGTTTCGTAGGTTCCGGGGGGCGGTTCCGAGGTGTTCAGGGCCTGGCTCGGAAAGAGCTTGTTGAGCGACACCTCTTCAGAGGCGATGGCGATCAGGTCGTCGGTTTCGTACATCACCATCGGCTTGGCCGCCAAGCGGTCCTTGGCATAGCCAATCTCGTCCTTGGTCGACACGAGGAAGGAGAAGGTCCCGTCCATGTCGTCGATCGAGGTCTTCAGCGCCTCTTTCAAGGGCACACCCAGGGACAGTTTTTCCGCCAGATAGACCGCGATCAACTCGCTGTCGTTGTCGGTGTTGAACTCGAAGCCGCGCTTTTCCAGCCGCCGGCGCATCTTCCAGTAGTTGGTGATCTGGCCGTTGTGGACGATGGCAACGTCGGAGAAGCCGGTCGCCCAGAAGGGGTGCGAGGCTTCCGGTGCGACGTCGGATTCGGTGGCGAGCCTGACATGTCCGATGCCGTGCGAGCCGTCGAAGGCGGTGACGTCATAACCGGCGTCAACGTCGTGGGCGCCGCCAATGTCCTTGACGATGTCGAGGCTGGCGCCGATGGAAAAGAGCTTCGCCGCGTGTTCCATGTCATAGGCGAAGCGCTGCAGATCGCCGGTGAACTCGACATCGTAGCGGCGTGTCGTACGCACCGCCTCTTCCTTGACAATGCGCGCCTGGTGCTCGCGCAACTTGTCCTTGATGCGAGCAACGGCGGTTTCGGCCTCGGCTCCCTCGCCGACATAGAAACGCAGCCTCAGGCGACCCGGTATCTCCTCGTGGTAGAGGGCAAAGCCGGTGGAGTCCGGCCCGCGATGCTGACAGCCGTCAAGCATATCGACCAAGGCTTTGCCGACCGCCAAATGCGGCTGGTCGTTCTTATAGAGTATGCCTGCAATCCCACACATTTCCGGCCCTTCCGTTCCATGCATCTCTGCTCAGCGGCACTGTAATGAAGCCTTGCCGGCAAATCAATGACCGGAAATAAGTATTCCTTAGAGGAATAATTTGGATGGCCCGCATTTTCCGGACCCAAGCAGCAGGACAGGAATTAACTAATTGATAAAGCCCATAAAAATAAATATCGGTTCACAATTCAAGAACACAGGCAGCAATATTCAGCCTTGCGTCGGCTGGCGAGCCGCCTCAGGTCTCCGGCTGCTCCTGGACGATGACCGAGAGCAGGCGGATCGGCAGTTTCAGCAGTTCTTCGGGGCCGTGCGGGGCGTCGGAGTCGAAAAACAGCGAATCGCCGGGTCCCAACTCGTAGGTCTCGCCGGCGTGGCGATAGAGGACCTCGCCTTCGAGAATGTAGATGAACTCGGTACCGCTGTGCTGGAATAGAGGAAAAACCTCTGATTTTTCGGTCAGGGTCACCAGGTAAGGCTCGACCGCCAGGCCTTTGCCGACATTGTGCCCAAGCAACTGGTACTGGTGCCCGGCACGGCTGCCACGGCGCTCGATAAGCAGGCCCTGGTCGGCCTTGACGAAGGTGGCGTCGCGTTGTTCTTCGTATTTGCGAAACAGCGAAGTGACCGGGACGTTGAGCGCGCCCGACAAGGCCCGCAGGGTCGCCAGGGAGGGCGAGGTCATGCCGTTTTCGATCTTCGAGAGCATACCGCGCGACATTCCGGCCAGCGAGGCGACCTCGACCACCGTCATGCCCAACTGCTGGCGAAACTGACGCACCTGGCGGCCGATGGCGACCTCGAGCTGATTGTCGCGGCTTTCGGGCTGGGCCGCCGAAGCGGCGGCCTCCGCCAACCCGCTTGCTACATCCTTGTCGTTCATGGCGCCAACATTTCGCGATTCACCCCAACTGATCATCGAGAAAACCGCATGGCGGCCAATTTGACAACACCGCTTTCTATCGCCGTACGACATGGGTCGGTGTTCGACTCCGCCAATCGCTTGGCGCATAATTACGGACAAACTTGATAGAGAGCGACCCCAGAAGCGAGGACGACCGCATGCGCCTGACCGTAGCTTGCATCCAAAACAGCGCTCAGTCGGAGATTGTTCCGAACCTTGAGGAAACCGCCACCCTGACCCGCCAGGCGGCCAGCGAGGGCGCTCAGTTCGTCTGCCTGCCGGAGTACTTCTCCTGCCTCGACGTCATCGGCAACATGTTGCTGGCGCATCCGCTGCCGGAAGACGAGCATCCGGCCCTGCCGCTGTTCACCGGGCTGGCGCGCGATCTGAAGATCCAGGTGCTGTTGGGGTCGCTGGCCATCGACACCGGCGGCGAGAAGTTCGTCAACCGCAGCTTCATGATCTCCGACACTGGCGAGATCACCGCCCGTTACGACAAGATCCACCTTTTCGACGTCGATCTACCCGGCGGCGAAAGCTACCGCGAATCGGCCAGCGTCGCCCCCGGCGACCAGGCGGTCCTGGCGCCGACTCCCTGGGGTCCGCTGGGTATGTCGATTTGCTACGATCTGAGGTTCCCACGGCTCTATCGCGCCCTGGCCCAGGCTGGCGCCGGCATGCTGACAGTGCCGGCCGCCTTCACCAAGACCACCGGCGAGGCGCACTGGCATGTCTTGATGCGCGCCCGCGCCATCGAAAACGGCTGTTTCGTCTTTGCCCCGTCGCAATACGGCGTCCATGCCAGCGGTTCCGCCTGTTTCGGCCATTCGCTGATCGTCGATCCCTGGGGCCGCGTGCTTGACGATGCCGGCGAAGAGGCGGGCTACGCCCTGGCCGAATGCGATCTCGACGAAGTCGGCAAGGCCCGCGGCATGATCGCCTCGCTGCAACACGACCGCGATTTCGCGGCGCCGGAAATCGCCGCCCCGCCCCTGCAGGCGGTCGGCGCCGAGTAACGGGGCCGTCACGCTAGATCGTGGACTTATCAATCCAACCGGCAAAACCGCCCCCGAAAATGTTCGTGATTGCAGGGGGGCACGGACGTGTGCAAGCACACCTCAGCAAGTGCTAGAGTGACCCATACCAGACGAAAGGACTTCTGGCGGTGAACGTTTGGTGAGCCGCTTTCGCCAGATTGGCGTTTGCTTGCCCATCGGCGAACCCTTTCAGGCAGGTTGTGGCAATCGCCTCGATCAAGCGTACCTTTGTTCGCCACCTTGAACTTCTGCCAACGTAGGATGCACTAAATGACCGTCGACGTCGCTGAAGGCCACGAGCGGAAGGGTTTTGTCCTCCTCCCGGGCGAGGGACGGCATTATTCGATGGGCGGCATGTCAGCCACGTTCAAAGCCGACGGTGCCGAAACCGATGCCAAATACAACATCTCTGAGTGGTGGCTCGAACCCAACACGCTTGGGCCGCCGGTCCACTCCCATCCCGAGGACGATGTGTTCTTTGTGATTGCCGGAAACATGCACTTCCTATTGGACGAACAGTGGATCGAAGCTCCAGTTGGGACCTTCGTTCTTGTTCCAGGTGGCGTCACTCACACATTCGAGAACAGAAGCGGGTCGCGTGCAGGTGCTCTGAATTTCGGTGCACCGGGAGGGTTTGAAGAGCAGATGCCGAAGTTGGTAGAGTGGTTCGCACGGAATCCGCCGGGGCCGGCTCGCACGGAGTAGTCATAGGGACGGTCGGTAAAAGCGGTCATCGCGTCCGGTGTTGCGTGCTTCGTCGGCACAAATCAACCCGAGGGTGACCCAAGTCGCGATGTCTGCTGTTGGTTAAGACTCACTGTCGCGCACCCACTCCGAAAAGACCCCCGAAGTTGAGGGCCAACTGGTCGTTCTTTGGGGCCGCTTTGCCGGTACTGGTTTGTCAGTACACAACCTAGCCGGCCGAAAGCGCCGCGACACCACCGACGATCAGGGCGATGCCGGCCCACTGTGCCGTAGTCATGGCTTCGCGCAACAGCAGCCGAGCAAGCAGCACCGTCACCGCTGAAAAGGCCGAGGCGACGACCGCCACGATAGCCCCGCCCTCGCCGGTTCCGCCAGAGACCAGGGCGACATAAGCGCCGCCGTCCAGCACGCCCTGTAGCAGCAGCAGGGGCCACCAGCGTCGCGGCGGAACAAGCGGCAGGCGGCGCAGGAGCAGGAATCCGACGACCGCGACCAGGCTGATCCAGCGGCCCAGCCACACGGTCGTCAACTCGCCATAAAGGCTCGCGGCCTCCTGCGCCGCCGCCACGGTGACGGCGAAGAAGAACGCCGCGGCCAGGGCGATCAGGACCGTACGACGCAGGGCGGCGGCGTGAAACTCATCGCCGTCCTCGAAACTCTTGGCGGCGCGCGCAACGACCAGCACGCCAAGCATGACGGCGGCGATCCCCACCCAGGCCGAAGCCCCCGGCCGCGCGCCCAGCACCACGGCCAGAACCAGATTGAGCGCCGGATAACTGCCTGCCAGCGGCGCCACGACCGTCACCGGACCGCGCGTCAGCCCCCAGTAGAGTAGCAGCGTCGCGGAGGTGACGCCGAAACCGGTCACAACAAGGAACGCCAGGCCCGGCCAAAGCGCCGGCGCGGCCAGATCCAGCGGCGCCGGATCGCCGAGAGCAATAACCGTCAGGATCGGGGCGCTGGCCGCCAACATGCCAAAGAGCGCGGTCGCCGGCCCCAGGCCGCGGCCGGTATAGCGGGCGATCATGTCGGCGGCGCCCCAGCTCAGCGCCGTCATCAGACCCCACAGCGCCGGCGTCATCGGCAAT
>JAJFGM010000682.1 GCA_021776145.1 Kiloniellaceae bacterium
TCGACCAGCTTGGCGCCGCGGATCACGCCCTCGGCGTCGAGCGCAATGAGGATATGGATCGGTTTTCCGGCGTAGCCGGTGGCGTTGACGAAATCGGAATTCAGGAAAACATGACCGAGCAGCCGGTCGCCCGAGTAGGCCGCTGCGATTGGCGGCGTGCCTTGTGGCGCGTCCACCCGGTCGGCGCCGGGGAAGATTTCGGCCGGCTGGAGCTGCTTTAGAAATCGGTTCAGATGACCCGACGCCGCCGCTGAAGCCGTCGAAATCCAGGAAATCACCAAGAATGCGGCGAGCAGAACAAGCATTGCGCCACGGCAGTAGCGAACCGGAAATGCGGCCGCACTAGGCCACACTCTGCCCCAATCCATCTGGCGAATCCCCATCAATTTTCCTGCTGGTCACGCGATTTCCGCCCTTGTTGACAGAGACCGCATCGCCGGTCCTTGATGCAAATCAACGCGACTTGTCGCAGTGCGGCGCAAATTCGCAACATGAGGTCAAGTCACCTCCGGCAATAGGGCCTGTTGAATGACGCCAAGCCAGGAACAGCCATCACCTGCGGCGAGCGCCGACGCCGCGAGTCTTGCGGATCTGGTGTTGGCCTTGGCGCAACGAACCAGACGGCTTTACGACCGCTGGGCGCAGTCAGCGCGGCACCGCGGCGAAACGCACCTTTCCGCACTGCTCGAGCGCTTCGCAACTGAGGCCGGCGACATAGGGGCCGATTGCCTGAAGCGGCTGCGGGCTGCCGAAACCGGATCTGCGGGAGGCACCGCCGCATATCCGGATCCCGATAGCGGCTCAAATTTCTCGACGGACCGGGAAATCGACGAGTTCGACTCTCAGATCGCCAACGCCTATCAGATTCTCGCCGCCGCGGTGCGCAACGAGGAGGCCGCTTTTCGGTCGCTCAGCCACTTTTCCGCCGGAGTTAACACGTCGATCGTGCGGCAATTGACGGAAGCCATGGCACGCCTGCAACTGGCGCGCGCCGCGCGTCTGCGCCGGCATCGCCGCGTTGCTTTCCATGCTGCCCGCCTCGCGCCCGAGACGGTAGAGCTTCCCAA
Source organism: Kiloniellaceae bacterium (assembly GCA_021776145.1). Lineage (GTDB taxonomy): Bacteria > Pseudomonadota > Alphaproteobacteria > Kiloniellales > Kiloniellaceae > JAJFGM01. The sequence continues at coordinate 1,068 of JAJFGM010000682.1, forward strand.
TCCCGCTCTCGTCACCAGTCTGGCCGATCTGATCCATGCCGCCAGCAGGATCGAGGCCAGCGCAATCGAAAGTCTGGACGCGGTCGGGAAACAAGGCAGCTTGCAGGAAACCCTGGCTATGACGCGGCAGATGCTCGCCTTGCTTCAAGAACAGGCACACGCGTCGAGGCCACCGAGGCCGGAACTGGTTCAGGCATTCGAGGGGCAAGCGGCAGCCAACACTGATGATGCCGGGACGGGCGATCCACTCGCCCAGGCGCTGAATGCCAGCAAACGCGGGTTTGCATTTTACGACAGCGTGGTCGCGATGGCGCCTGACGAAGCCACCATGTTACTGGCGCAGGACCTGAGCGACACCGCACTACGGCGCATACAAGCCCTGGCCGCGCTGGCATGAGGCCCTAGACGACCCCCCGCCGGCGTAGTTCACTCACCCGATCCGGCGCATATCCCAGTTCGGACAGAACGGTATCGGTGTCTGCGCCATGCCGGGGTGGCGGTCTCAGCGCCGCCGGGCCGTGCGTGTCGTAGGCATAGCCCGCGACAGGCACGGTCAAAGCCTCCGCATCGGCGCAGGGCTGCAAGACCGAGCGGCCGCGAACCTGGTCGTGAGCCAGGGTTTCGTCGAGCGTGCGCACGCGCGCCGCCGGTACTCCGGCCGCATTCAACAGTTCCTCCCAATGCGCCGCCGCTTCGGTGAGGAAAATCGCTTCCAGACGCGCCATATCGCGTGCCTGCCGCCCGCCCATTTCAGGCGCGCGCAGGGCCGCGACCTCGGCCGCGATGTCCGGCTGACCAAGGGCCTGCCACAAGCGGGCCTGCTGGCGTCCGGTGTAGGCGCCAAGCATCAACAGGCCGTCGCTGGTCGGATAACAGGCGTAGCCCGCATTGCTGGCCGAACTGTTGCCAGGCGGCGTCGGCGCCTTTTCGGTCGCCAGGGTGTCCATGACCGAGGTGCTCATGAGCATCAAGGCGGCATCCAGCATGGCGATGTCGATGCGTTGCCCCCTGCCGCTGCGGTCGCGCTGATAAAGCGCCGCCGAAATTGCCAGCGCCGCCTGGGCGCCGGAGCCATAGTCGAGAACCGGCGGCCCGACCCGAACCGGACCCGTCCGCGCCGTCCCGGTTGCCGCCATGAGACCGGAAAAGGCCTGAATGACGTTGTCGTAGGCCGGGTCACCGCCTTTCGGCCCGGTTTGCCCAAAGCCGGTCAGGGAGCAATAGACAATGCGCGGATTGAGCGCCGCGATAGCTTCGTACCCGGCACCGAGCGCCTCCAATTTTCCCCGACGGTAGTTCTCGACCAGAACATCGGCATCGCGGGCCAGACCATGAAGAACTTGAATGCCCGCCGGGCTTTTGAGGTTCAGGGTCATGGCCCGCTTGCCGGCGGCTTGCGCCATGTAATGCTCGCCCAGACCCTGGGAATTGAACGCGCCGCCGGCCCCCTCGTGACGCATCATGTCGACGTCGTCGGGCGATTCGATCTTGATCACGTCGGCGCCGAGCACGGCAAGCTGATAGGTGCAAAAGGGCCCGGCCAGCACATGTGTCAAGTCGAGGACGCGGAGTCCTTCATAGGGTTTCATTCGCTTCAGCCTCACTTCGCCGACGGTGGCCGGGCCGGATTTCTTGGCCAAGCCGCGCCGCCAATCCCCCGCTCAAGAATCACCACCCCGAAATTGAGCGATGTCAAGGAACCTGCTAGCCGAACATGTGATGCTTTGCCAGCCGATTCGGCACTTCTGCCGCAATCGCCCAGCAAGCTCATGATTCGGAGGCCCGCATGCCCGTTAAGTTACTTCGTTGCCTTGGCTTCGCCGCCGGCGGTCTCGCCGCCGCCGCCGCGGCGATGACCGGAATTGCTCTTTCACCCGCCAATGCAACCGAGATGCTGCAGCGGCCATCGGTCGTCATGCCGCTCATCGACCCGGAACGCGGGCGCCAGCTTTTCGTCAGCAAGGGCTGCGTCCTCTGTCATGCCATCAACAACGTCGGCGGCAAGGCCGCGCCTGCCTTGGATGCACCCGAGGGAGGTACGATCATCGATCCGCTCGGGTTCGTCTCGCGCATGTGGCGCGGTGCCTCGGCGATGATCGAGCTACAGTCGATCGAGTTGGGTTATCAGATCGTTCTGTCCGCCGACGAGCTTGCCGACCTTGCCGCCTTTGCCGCCAACCGCTCGCTACAGGTCGATTTTGGCGAGAACGACATTCCCGAACCGATGCGTTACTGGACGCTCGACGAGCCCTATTGGGAAGGCGACGAATGGCCGGAAGAACTGATTGAAAAGGGCCCGATCTGGGATTGATCGGCTCACCACCACGGGTAAAGGTCCACCGCACCGCCTTTTGCGCTGGAGTCCGCCCGCGATTTTCCGTCGGTGCCGCGACAAAAATCGCTTTGCATGCCGCGCGGCATCCCCGATGCTTGGATCCGGCCCCAAGCACAGTTCACTCAACTGGATCGCCTTCCGCGAGCCCAAGCGAGTGAATGCCGCTCCAGGGCCAACTACATGGTCCAACGTAAAAATCAGGTGGTCGCGGTCGTCGTGAAAATCCATCCCGTAATTCTGTCCGGCGGCTCCGGTGAGCGGCTCTGGCCCTTGTCGCGGGCGCACTATCCCAAACAACTTCTGGCGTTGTCCGGCCCGCGC
>JAJFGM010000683.1 GCA_021776145.1 Kiloniellaceae bacterium
TCGATGAGGATGCGGCCGCGGCGACGGAGGTGGGCTGATGCGAATAGCCGAGTGCAACTGGAAGCAGATCGAGACATATCTCGAGCATGACGATCGCTGCGTGCTGCCCATCGGCTCGACCGAGCAGCACGCCCAGCTCTCGCTCTGCGTCGACATGATCCTGGCCGAACGCGTTTCGATCGACGCCGCAGAACCGCTTGGTATTCCGGTCTATCCCGCCATCCCCTTTGGCATCGCGCCATACTTCGCGGCCTATCCCGGGTCGGTGTCGCTGCGCGTCGAGACCTTGTTGGCCTTGGTACGTGACCTGATCGCCTCGTTCCGGCGCAGCGGTTTTCGCCGCGTTCTTCTGGTCAATGGTCACGGCGGCAACCAACCGGTGGCGGCGCTCGCCCAGGAGCTGATGCTCGACTGGCCGGAGATGACGATCCGCTGGTACCAGTGGTGGAACGCGCCGCGCACCTGGGCCGAGGTCCAGCGCATCGACACCCTCGGCAGTCACGCCAGCTGGATGGAAAACTTCCCCTGGACCCGGCTCGACTACGCGCCGGCGCCCGAGGGCGTCAAGCCGTCCATCGATCACGCCCTGCTCAAGACCTGTTCGCCGGAGGCGGCGCGCGAGCTGATCGGCGACGGCAACTTCGCCGGCGCCTGGCAAAAGCCCGACGAGGAGATGCTGGCTCTCTGGCGGGTCGGCGTCGAAGAGACCCGTGAAGCGTTGGAGGGACCGTGGCCGAGCCGATCCTGATCTGGGGCGCCGGTGCCATCGGCGGCACCCTCGGCGCCTATTGGGCGCGCGCCGGGCAAGACGTCTTGATGGTCGACATCGTCGGCGAACACGTCGAGGCCTGCCGCACCTCGGGCCTGGCGATCGAGGGCCCGGTCGACGCCTTCACCCAGGTCGTGCCCGCTGTGACAGTAGATGAACTGCGGGGCGTTTTTTCGCGGATCGTGCTGGCGGTCAAGGCGCATCACACGGCCGCGGCCGTGCAACAGCTGGCGCCGCATCTTGCCGACGACGGCGTCGTGCTGTCGGCACAGAACGGGCTGAACGAGATCATCATCGCCCGCCGTGTCGGCGCGGCGCGGACAATGGGATGTTTCGTCAACTTCGGTGCCGACTGGCAGGGTCCCGGCCGAATCCTCTATGGCAACCGCGGCGCCTGCGTCGTCGGCGAGCTGGACGGTGAGATCCGCGAGCGTACCCGCGAGATGCATGCTCTGCTGTCGATCTTCGAAGCGGACGCCGAATTGACCCCGGACATCTGGTCCTACCTCTGGGGCAAGCTCGGTTATGGCGCCATGCTCTTTGCCACCGCGCTGACCAACGAGTCCATGTCGGAGAACTTCGCCGATGCGAGCCGCTTGCCGGTCTGGCTGCGGCTCGGCCACGAGGTGATGGCGGTTGCCGCCGCCAAGGGCGTGCGCCCGCGTGGCTTTTCCGGATTCGATCCCGACGCTTTCATGCCCGGCGCGCCGGAGGCGGCGGCGCGGGCCTGCATCGCCGCGCTGGCCGATTACACCAGCAAGACCGCGAAGACCCATTCGGGCGTCTGGCGCGACCTTGCCGTGCGCCATCGCCAGACCGAAGTCGACGCGCAGATCGCCATCATCGCCGAGGTGGCGGCCGAGGTTGGTGTCGATGTCCCCGCAATCCGCCTGCTGGTCGAGCTCGTGCACGACGTCGAAGCCGGCCGGCGGCCCCTCTCGCGAGAAACCCTGCAAGCCCTGATCGACCAATGCACCTCAATTTCGCCGGCCGTGTAGTTATCGTCACCGGTGCCGCCCAAGGCATCGGCCGTGCCATCGCCCGCGCCTTTGGCGAGGCCGGCGCCCGCGTCCATCTGGCCGATCTCGACGGCGATACGCTTGCCGCCGTCGCCGGCGAACTCGAAATGCCGCATCATCGGGTCGACCTTTCCAAGCGTGAGGCAGCGCAACGGCTGGTCGCCGATGTCGTCGCGCAAAGCGGCGGGGTCGACGTGCTGGCCTTGGCGGCCGGCGGCGTGCGCGGCCAGGCCGGCCGACCGATCGAAGATATTCTGCCGGGGGATTGGCACAGGCTCTTCCAGGCCAACGTCGATGCCGCCTTCTGGCTCGCCCAGGCGGCCGTGCCGGCGATGAAGGCGGCCGGACGCGGCCGCATCGTCAGCATTTCTTCCGGTGCCGGGCTGCGGCCAAGCCTGACCGGCATCCAGGCCTATGCCGCCGCCAAGCATGCCTTGGTCGGGCTGACCAAACAGTTGTCCTGGGAACTCGCGCCCTTCGGCATCACGGTCAACTCGGTGGCGCCGGGTTTCGTGCGCTCGAACCCGGCGACCGAGCGGCAATGGGAGAGCTATGGGGTGGCGGGACAGCAGCGGCTGCTCGAGAGCATCCATACCAAGCGCTTGGGCACGGCCGATGACATTGCCGCCGCCGTGCTCTTTTTTGCCTCCGATGCGGCGGGCTGGATCAGCGGCCAGGTGCTTTCGGTCGATGGCGGTCGTTCGTGAGCGACCCGGTCCTGGACCACCTTTCCGCCACGCGGCCGGAGATCATGGAGCGCTTGAAGGCGCTGCTGCGCATGGAGTCGGTCAGCACCGACCCGGCCTACGCCGAAGGCATGGCCGAGGCCCGCGCGCTTTGGCTCGAGCGTTTACCGGGAATCGGCTTTTCCGGCGTCCGCTTGCTTGAGGCCGGCGGTCATCCGGCCGTGTTCGCGGAATGGGGCAGGGCGCCGGGGCGGCCGACGCTATTGGTCTATGGCCACTACGACGTGCAGCCGCCGGATCCGCTGGAGTTGTGGCGCAGCCCGCCCTTCGAGCCGACGGTGCGCGACGGCCGGCTCTACGCCCGCGGCGCCTCGGACGACAAGGGGCCGTCGTCGATCGCGGTCGAAACCCTGGCGGCCTTTCTTGCCGTCGAAGGCCAGTTGCCGGTGAACGTCAAACTGCTGCTCGA
>JAJFGM010000684.1 GCA_021776145.1 Kiloniellaceae bacterium
AGTACCCGCGCTATCAGCGATTCAGGCCAGCACTCCAGCGCCTCGGGCAACAGGGTGTGATTGGTGTAGGCGAGGCACCCCTGCGCCGTCTCGATGGCCGCGTCGAAGGCGAATCCGTACTGATCGACCAGTACGCGGATCAACTCGGGTCCCGCGATCGCGGGGTGCGTGTCGTTGAGCTGAATCGCGACCTTGTCGGGCAGGGCGCCGAGATCGTCGTACTCATCGTTGAAGCGGCGGAGCAGCTCCTGGATCGAGGCGGCGGTGAAGAAGTACTCCTGCTTAAGGCGAAGCTCCTTTCCCTGATCCGTTGTATCGTCGGGATAGAGAACGCGCGAGATGGTCCGCGCGAGCGCTTCCGGTTCGCTCGCCGCAACGTATTCGCCTCTATTGAACCGCTCCAGATCGAATATCTGGGTGGGCTTGGCCGACCAAAGTCGCAGCGTGTTCGCCCAGCGACCGTTCCACCCCACGATCGGCGTGTCATAGGCTGACGCGATCACTGATTCTTCGGCGCGCCAGTCGGCACGGCCAGCGTGCTCGTGCACAGAGCCGCCAAAGCCGATTTCGTAGGCAGCCTCAGGGCGTTCGAACTCCCAGGCGTGGGGCTGGGTCAGCCAGTCCTCCGCGGTCTCCACCTGCCGGCCGTTCTCGAAGCGCTGGTGAAACAGACCGTGCTCGTAACGGATGCCATAGCCGTAGGCGGCTATGCCGAGCGTCGACAGGGAGTCCAGGAAGCAGGCGGCGAGCCTTCCCAGACCGCCATTTCCAAGCGCCGCGTCCGGCTCGTCGGCGACCACGGCGCCATAGTCCTGTCCGAGTGATTCGATCGCCTCCTTGGCGATCTCCTCGAAGCCAAGATTGACAGCCGCGTCCTCGAGCAACCGCCCGATGAGGAACTCCATCGAAAGATAATAAACCCGCTTGCTCCGCTCCTCGTAGGCGCGCCGCGTGCTGGCGAACCATGGATCGACGATCGCATCCCGCAGCGTGAACGAAAGCGCCATGCGCCAGTCTCGAATCGACGCATGGGCGGCGTCCTTGCCGAGTGAGAATTTCAGATGGTGCTCGATGGCGCGTCTGAATTCGTCGGCGTGTGGTTTCATCATACCGTTCATTTTGTTCGTTTTTTCACCTGTTGAGTGTCTCGGGTCGAGTGTCTCCGGTCGGGTGTGTCCGGTCGGGGCATGCTCGCTTGTAACCGGCCGCGGACCCGGCCGTCGTGCGGCACCGCACTTCAAAAATTCGCTTCGCCATGTCCATCGGCGACTATCTGGCTGCGCCACGTCGATCTTCAATCTACGCACAAACTGCTGGAGAAAGCGTCAACTCCGATTTCCGCGAAGCGGGGCTTGGAATTCCCGGCAATTCAAGGTCTAAGGTAGGATCGCGACGCCGACGTGGCGTGGTGACCGCAAAAGGAAAACCGCCGCATATGCGCGATGCTGTCCGCCAGACCGTCACACGCCGCTGCGAAAGCACTACGCCATGCACCCGCTGATTCGCAAGCTCGAACGGACCGCGGGGCTGGCGCGAGACGATATCGACTGGTTCATCTCCCAGAACGACTTTCCACTGGTCGAGAAGTCGGCTGTCACCTTTGTCTATCGCGGCGAGGCCGATGCGGTTTATCTGCGGCATTTCCTCAAGGGGCAAGCCGCAGCGCCGCCCCTGAAACGGCTCGGCGCGACAGATCTATGGCACGTCACCGTGCCGATTCCGCAAAATTCCCGCATTGAGTACAAGTTCGACGCGGTGCACGGTGGGACCCATAGCTGGGTTCGCGACCCGTTGAACCCGCTGATCGCCGAAGATCCGTTCGGTGCCAACTCGGTCTGCCAAACCCATGGCTACGAGACGCCGGAGTGGAGCCAGCCCGACGACGCCTCGCCCTCCGGCAGTATGGAGGAGCTGACCGTCGCCAGCGCGGCTTTTGGCGGCCCGCGCGGCGTGCGAGTCTACCTGCCCGCCGGCTTCCGCAACGATCGGCGCTACCCGCTCGTGGTGGCGCATGACGGCGAGGATTTCGCCACCTACGCCGGGCTCGCGACCGTGCTGGACAACCTGATTCACCGAGGTGACATCGCCCCCGTCGTGGTCGCATTGACCCAGTCGCCGGAGCGGAATCGCGAATACACCGGCGACCCCCGCCACACCGCCTTCCTGTGCGACGAATTGCTGCCCGCGCTGCAGTCCCGCTACCCGCTGCGCGAAGACCCTCCCGGCCGCGCCCTGATGGGTGCCAGCCTTGGTGCCGTTGCCTCGCTTTCGACTGCCCAGCGCCGTCCAGAGGTCTTCGAATGCCTGCTGCTGAAATCCGGTTCGTTCATGTTCACCGAGCACAGCACTCGCGGCCGCGATCCGCTGTTCAAGCGAATCGCCCGGCTGATGGCGGCGTTCCGCGCGAACCCCGGTGTGCTCGCCTCGCGCATCTTCGTTAGCTGCGGTGTTTACGAGGGGTTGATCGACGAAAACCGCGCGCTGGTTGCCTTCTTGCGCGATCACGGCTCAGATGTTCTGTTTGTCGAGGCGCGGGATGGCCACCATTGGCAGAACTGGCGCGATCAGTTGCGCGTCGGTCTATCGTGGGTGTTCCCCGGCCCGCCGGACGCGGCCGGCGATCGGGATCAAACTCCGGGACGCTAGTGCCGGAATGCCGATGTCTGAACCGATCGGCCGAATGGGGAGGGAGGCATGTCAGACGAAATCAGACGCATCGGCCTGTCGCTGGGCGCGGATATCTGCTGGCCGATCTGTTACGAGGAATTGATCCGCCGCCTCGACCTGGCAATTCCGCACGGGCGCGACACGCTTCGCTTCGAGGTCGAGCGAGTCACCATCGAACCCTTCGATCTCCGCCAACCCATCCCTTACGACGTGGTCGTCGACCGGCTCACTCACTGGTATCAGCCCAGCCGCGAATGGATCAAGAAGGCGATCATTCTGAACGATCTCTATGTCTTCAACAATCCGTGGTCGCTGCAGTCGAACGAAAAGCAAACCACCTATTGCGCGATGATGCGACTGGGTTTGCCGGTGCCCGACACCTGGCTGATTCCACCCAAGGCATACAATCCCAGCGCCGACCTGCAGCCGACACTGCAGCGCTACGCCCGTTTTTTCGACCTCGGCGAAATCGGCCGCCGACTCGGTTATCCAATGTTTATGAAACCCTATGACGGCGGCGCGTGGGTCGGCGTCAACAAGATCGACGACGAGGCGCAACTGCGGGACGCCTATGAGCGCAGCGGGGCCATGGTCATGAACCTGCAACAGAGCGTCGCCCCGTACGACCGTTTCGTGCGCTGCGTCGGCCTTGGGCCGCAGACCCGGCGGGTCAACTACAATCCCAGCATGCCGCTGCATGACCGCTACACGCTCGACACCGATTTCATCGACGCCGAGGGCGCGTCGCTACTCGAAGACATGACCCTGACGATCAACAGCTTTTTCGGCTGGGATTTCAACTCCTGCGAAGCGCTCCTGAAGGACGGCGTTTGGTATCCGATCGATTTCGCCAATGCCTGTCCGGATTCGCAAGTGACTTCGCTGCATTACCATTTTCCGTGGCTGATCAAGGCCAACGTTCGCTGGTCGCTGTTCTGCGCGGCCACTCGGCGGCGCATGCGTCCGAACGTCGACTGGGCCCCTTTCTACGAAGTCGCCGAGCGGGAACTGCCCTATCGCGAGCGGCTGCGCGCCTATGCCAAGATCGCGCATGAGCGCTTCGAGACCGATGCCTTCCGCGAATTCTGCGCCACCCATCTCGGGCATCTCGACGAGGTTGCGCATGAGATGTTCGGATGCGACTTGGTCAAGGACGCGGTGCGGCAAAAAGTGACCTCGCTGTTCCCGCCGCACGAGATTGAAGAGTTCACCGAACTGTTCTGGAGCCGGATCCAGAAATGGCGCGACACGGAAGGCGCGCGCGGCGATGAAGGAACTTTCTAAATGGCGCTCGCCGCGCCTTGAATGCGAGGTCACGGTGGCGCGCTGGGGTCACTACGGCGCCCCGGTGCTGCTGTTCCCCACCGCCGGCGGCGACGCCGAGGAAGTCGAGCGCATGCACCTCATTGGCGCGCTGCAACCTTTGATCGAGGCCAGCCGCATCAAGGTGTATTCCTGCGACAGCGTCGCCGGGCAGGCGTGGATTTCGAAACAACACTCGATGGCCTATTGCGCGACACTGCAGAACCGTTTCGACGCATTTGTCTATCGCGAGGTCGTGCCAGCGATCCGCGCCGACTGCGATTCGACCGATATTGAGATCATCTCGCTGGGCGCCTCGATCGGCGCCTTCAACGCCGTCGCCTCCCTGTGCCGGCATCCGGACGTATTCCGTGTCGCCATCGGCATGAGCGGCACCTACGATCTCGAAAAATTGCTCGACTTCCGCGGCGACGAGAGCTTCTTTAGTGCGTCGCCTTTGCTGTTCTTACCCGGTCTCGACCAGGGGCCCGGACTCGACCAGGGGCCCGATCTCGATGCGATTCGGCAGCGCTTCGTGCTGCTCGCCACCGGTCAGGGCAGGGCCGAGAATGCCGAAGAATCGTGGCGCATGGCCAACGCGCTGGGCGCCCGGGGCGTGCCCAACCGCGTCGATCAGTGGGGAGCCGACTACCACCACGATTGGCCGACCTGGCGAGAGATGGCGCCCCGCTACCTGGCCGAGTTCGCGCCCTAGAGCAATATCCGATCAGGTTGAACCACAAAGGTTCAACCTGATCGGATCAAAATTGCTCTACACATTAACGAGTTAGAACCGCGCCGCGGCGGTGCCATGGCCCGTCCGCCCACTTGAATAGGGGGAGATGCGACGTGACCGTCATTTTCGTGGAACCCGGGTTTCCGACCAACCAGCGCGAATTCGCTCGCGCCCTGCATGCCGTCGGCGCCCGGGTGACCGGCATCGGCGAGCGTCCGGCCGACTGGTTGGACGACGAGCTCAAAGGCTGGCTCTCGGGTTATGAACAGGTCTCCTCCGTCACGGACGAGGCCGCGCTCGGCAGCGCGGTTCGGCGCGTGCAGGCGCGCGAGTGGGTCGACCGCATCGAGGCCACGGTCGAGGCGCATGTGATGGTGACCGCCAAGGTGCGCGAAGCCTGCTCGATTCCCGGCACATCGGTCCGAACGGCCTATTTGTGCCGCGACAAGGTGGCGATGAAACAGGCGCTGCGCGAAGCCGGCATTCCCTGCGCCGCCTCGGCCGCAATCGCTTCCCGCGCCGAGGCCAGGAACTTCGCCGCGGAGATCGGCTTCCCACTCATCCTCAAACCGCTCGACGCTGCGGGCGCCGCCGGCATCCACCGCGTTGACGACCGGGATCAACTGGACCGCGTCCTGGGCGAATTTGACGACGGCTCGGTAATCGCTATCGAGGAGTTTGTCGCCGGCCATGAGGGTTTTTTCGACACGCTCACCGTCGACGGCCGCATTGCCCACGACTTCATCACCCACTATTACCCCAACGTTCTGGAGGCGATGCGGACACGCTGGATTTCGCCGCAGATGGTCGCCACCAACCGCATGGACGCGCCCGACTACGCCGAGCTTCGCGAACTGGGCCGGCGCGCCAATGAAGCACTCGGCATCGACGTCTCTGCGACCCATATGGAATGGTTCTTCGGCCCCAAGGGACTCCGCTTTTCCGAGATCGGTTGCCGGCCGCCCGGTGTCGGGCAATGGGATGTCTACTGCGCGGCCAATGAGTTCGACCTCTACCGCGAATGGGCGCTCGCGGTGACCCAAGGCCGCGTCGAGCACAGGCCTTCGCGACGCTACGCCTGCGGTATGATCGCTCTGCGGCCCGATCGCGACGGCCGCGTAGCGGGATACGAGGGCGTCGACGAGATCTTCCAGCGCTACGGCGACTGCGTCGTCTCCAGCCACTTCCCGAATCCGGGAACGCCGACACAATCGGTTGAGGCCGGTTACATGGCCAACGCCTGGATGCGTGTTCGCCACCCCGACTACGACACGCTCCGCGGGATCCTCAACACCATCGGCGAAACCGTGCAGGTTCGGGCTCAGTAGTTGGTGCGGCAGTGTCGGTTCAATGTGACCGGTTTGCGAACACCTCGTCGAGGGGCCAGCGCCCGAGTTGAGTGTGAGCGCCGATGAGCGCGTCGCTCCCCGATCTCCGCGGCAACATCGGACCAAACGGGTTGCACCAGAACCGATCGGTCGCGTGACACATGTCGATACCACGCTCGAACAGCAGATCTTCGACTTGCCTGAGCGACAGCGGATAGCGAATGTACATCATTAGCGTGAGGCGGATCACCTGGGGCGAGCTGTTGAAATAGCGGAAGGGATTTTGCATCGCCGCAAACTACGAAACACCCCCGACCGCAGCAGACGGATTTGCTCTGACAGTGCCTGAAGTTGTGGGCTCGTCGCCACATCTGCAGTGGAAATAACCGGGTAGAAGAGATCGAGTCTGTCGATTGTCTGCCGATTGTCTGCCGATTGTCTGCCGCCGGATCAGGCCATCCGCGCCGGCAAAGACCGAATTCAGCACCCGGTACCGTCAGCGGTGGCAGACCAGAAGGGTGTCATTCCATGAACCAGCCGTGACTGACGACCAGCGACTGCCCCGTCAGGGCATTGCTTGGGAAGGCTGCGAACAAGTGGGCAATCTCGGCGACATCCTCAATGGTGGTGAACTGTTTATCGACCGTCTCACCCAACATGATCTTTTCGATCACTTCTTTTTCGGAAATGCCCAGGTCCCTGGCCTGCTCGGGAATTTGCTTTTCCACCAGGGGTGTTTTGACAAAACCCGGGCACACGACATTGGCGCGTACGCCGTGTTCGGCACCTTCCTTCGATATGACGCGGGCGAGGCCGAGCAGCCCGTGCTTGGCCGTGACATAGGCGGACTTCAGCGGCGAGGCTTCCTTGGAATGCACCGACCCCATGAAAATAATGGATCCACCGCCCTTTTTATACATGTGCGGCAGGCATGCCTTCGACGTCAGGAAGGCGCCGTCAAGATGAATCGCCAGCATCTTCTTCCAGTCCGCGAACGGAAAGTCTTCCAGCTTGTGAACGATCTGGATGCCGGCATTGGACACCAGCACGTCCACGCCGTCCCATTCCTTGACGACTTTTTCGACGCCGGCATTGACCTGCTCCTCGCTGGTCACGTCCATCTCAAGGCCGATCGCCCGCCCCGGCCCGGCCTTGGACAGTGCCTTGGCGGCGGCTTCTGCCGCGTCCTGCTTCAGATCGGCGATGGCGACCTTGGCGCCATCGGCGATGAAGCGCTCTGCTATTCCCTGTCCGATGCCGCTAGCGGCACCGGTGATGATGCAGACCTTATCCTTGAGGTTCATGACAATTTTCCTTTCCTAGCCTGGCTTTGGCGTGATGCCTAGATCGTGCCGAAGGCGGTTTGTCGGCGTCGTGACGCGGCCGGGGTCTGCCCAGCCTGAAAGCGCCGGGGAGCCCGGGTGTATCGGTCGAAGCGAAGCGCTCGACAGTTCACTACTTTGCCTGTGACAAATAATCGTGGACGACCTCGCCGAGATTGAGCGTCAGGTCAGCGAGCAGATGGACGCCGGAATAGCGTCCGAACCCGGTGCTGCTTCGCATGTGCATGAATTCGCACCGCGCCAGCGGCTCAGTGATCTCAAGCGGCTCCGGCACCGCCATTTCCAGCGCGGCCGGATCGGTCCGATAGGTGAGGATCAAATGCTCGCGTTTGCTACAGCGATAGGGTTCGCGCGGATAGGACGGGCTGGTGAACGGCATTGCAAACCCATTCGCGGTCACCTCAGCGGCGTCCATCGATTTAACCCTGGTCACGCCGATTTTTTGAACCTGTGGGCGTCTGGCGTGTGTGACTTAACGCGTTGCGCGACGGTCTGATCGGTATCCTTGTCCACGACTTTGGCCGTCGCCTGGTTCTGTTCGAGCAAAACGGTATGCATAACGTCGAAAACACGCACGCCGTCTTCACTCTCCTTGGGTGCAAGCCATGGCGCGGCCTGCAGGGTTTTAATGGCGTTCGAAAGGCCCTGCTGCCAGCGGGCCTCCATCGAGCCCCGGCTGAATTCATAATCCTTCGACGCCCCCTGGGGCTCCAAAGGGCGATAGATGGGCTGAACGATATCCATTTCGGTGATGCAGCCGAACGCATAGAGTCGCTTTGCCTGTTCGGTGCCTGCGATGTCCTCGGGAAGCAATTTGTGCAGTTCATTGATCGCATGACGCACGTCATGCTTGTGCTGAAACGCATCGGTATTGACCCGCGTGCGGCTCGAATAGCGGATATCCTTCTCCCTCTCGCTAACCTCCTCAAGATTGGTCGGGAGCCGTCCGAAGCCCTGGAATACGTCGACCTGAAAGGTCAAGCGGCTGCGGCGCGGATAATAATCGAGCACGTATTGCAGCGGCGTGTTCGAAACCAGCCCGCCGTCCCAGTAGTATTCGCCATCGATCTCGACCGGAGGGAAACCCG
>JAJFGM010000685.1 GCA_021776145.1 Kiloniellaceae bacterium
TCCGCGGGAGCTGTCGACCTGGGCAAGCCAACGCTACCGCTTCGTCGGCAAGACCTACGAGCGGATCGACGAAGTCCCCGGCGAAACCGGAGTCACGGTCTATTGCAGCGGCACGCTGGCCGGCGAGTGGCTGGACGGCACGGCTTTTTCGGGCATTCGCTTCATCGACCGCTTTACCGTCGAAGGCGACCGCATAGGCGAACAGCAGGTATGGAACGATATGGCTGAAGTCCGGAATGAAGTCAGGGGTGACGTCAGGGGCGAAGCTCGGACATGATTTGGGCTTACATCAATTCAGCGATCCGTTCACCGCAATAGGCGGCGAAGTTGGCCGCAATCGCCTCGGGACCGCGGCCGCGGCGGTGCGCCAGGACGACCTGAAGCGGCGTGCTGTCGCCGGCGATCGGGACCGCAGTGACGCGCCCGCCGTCATAGGTCTCCGCCGTCTTCGGACGCATCACCGTCAACGAGAAGCCGAGTCCGTTGGCGACGGCGCTGCGCACGGTTTCCTGCGAGCTCGAGGCAAAGGCGACGGGCGGCGAGACCCCTTGGCGTTCCAGCACGCCGGCGAAATAATCGCGACTGCCCGGACCGTCGAAGGTGACGAAGGGCGTACCGGCGAGCTCTTCCAGGGCGATCGCGGCGCGGCCGGCCAGCCGGTGCGTCGCCGGCAAGAGGACCATCGGCGCCAGGCGCAACAGCACTTGCCAATCCAGGCGCACGGCATCGAGTTGCATGTCGTAGAGCAACGCCAGGTCGAGGCGGTCTTCGGCAAGACCGGCCGTCAGCTCGTCTTGGCGTTCTTCGCTGGCGGCAATTTCGACGCCGGGATGGCCCGCCTGAAATCCGGCGACGAGCCGCACCAGGACAAAAGGCGCCAGAGTGTGAAAACATCCGAGCCGCAGGCGCCCTGACTGGCCGGCGGCGATCGCCTCGGCGTCGCGCTCGACCTCGCCCGCCAGGGCCAGCAGGCGGCGCGCCGAGGCTTCGAAGGCCCGGCCCTGGGCGGTGAGCTCGAGGCCGCGCGCGTGGTAACGGTGAAAGAGCCGTAGGCCGGTTAACTCTTCCAGCTTGTCGAGCGCCTGCGCAACCGCCGGCTGCGAGATATTAAGGGCCTTGGCGGCTTGCGCGATGCCGCCGGCATCGGCGACGGCAAGAAAGTAGGCGCATTGCTTGAGGGTATACCTAACCATATTTTCCTTTCTTCAAAGGAAGAATAAGACCGTTTTTCCTGATTTACCAGTCATCGTATCTTGGCGGCAATGGCGAGGGGCGCGAAGCCGCGCCAGGCGTGATGAAATGATCAAACGAAGATGGGGAAACGAGCCATGACGAAGACGAACCCGACACAACTGACCGAGGCGCAGCGCGCGCTCTTCTGGGAACAGGGCTATCTGATCGTCGAGAATTCGGTCGACGCGGAGCTGCTGGCCGCCCTGCGGGGCGACTTCGCTACCTGGGTTACCGAAAGCCGCAACCACAACGCGCCCTATGGCGACACGCTCGATGGACGGCCACGCTTCGACCTCGAACCCGGTCACACCGCCGACCGACCGGGGCTGCGCCGCGTCAACGCGCCGGTCGAGGTCTCGCGCGCCTATTTCAGCGCCATGGCCGACAGCCGCATGACCGACTGCGTCGCCGAGCTCGTCGGCCCCAACGTCAAGCTGCACCACAGCAAGATCAACTCGAAACAGCCGACTGGCGCCACCGAGGTGAAGTGGCACCAGGACTTCCCCTTCACGCCGCACAGCAACGACGACCTCGTCACCGCGCTGCTCATGGTCGACGATGTGACGCTGGAGAACGGTCCGCTGGAGATCGTGCCCGGCAGTCACAAGGGCGAGATCCACGGCCTGTGGCACGACGACAGCAGCGGCACGTCGGTTTTCACCGGCGCCGTTACCGAGGCGGTGGCCGAAGACTGCCGCGCCAAGGCCGTGGTCTGCACCGGCAAGGCCGGTTCCCTCTGCCTCATGCACACGCGCCTGCTGCACGGCTCGGCGCCGAACCGCTCGGACAGGCCGCGCACGCTCTTCATAACAGTCTATTCAGCGGAAGACGCCGTACCCCTGTCGGCCAACCCCATGCCGACCAAGTACGAAGGCCTGGTGGTGCGCGGTGAGGGCACCAACCGTGTGCGCTCCATCGCCTTCGAGATGCCGCTGCCGCAGAAACCGACCACCGCGTCCTTCTTCGACCAGCAGGCCGAACACCAGCGCGTGGCGTGACTTCTTTACTTCAGCTCTTCTCCGCCAGGTGCCAGAGGCAGTCGCCGCGCTGACACATCGCCGGTTGGCGCTTGCAGACGGTGATGCCGGCGGCGGCAAAGCGCAGCTCGGCGGGGGCGCGGCCCGGCGTGTCGACGAAGTGGATCCAGCCCGCCGTCTGTCCAGCCGCGACACGGTCGCCCAATTCCGCCGCCGGCTCGAAAATACCGGGCTCGTTGGCATAGACATAGTGGCTGTGCGGATCGACGGGCTGGAAGGTCGGCGCCCCCGGCGCCGCGTCCGGCACCAGCGGCCCGGTCAGGGCACCAAAAGCGCCGAGCATGTGTTTCAGGCCCTGATCGGCCATGGCCAGCAGGCGCGGCTGCACGGTGCCGCCGCCGCCGAGTTCGGTGGTAATCGCGCTGCCGCCTTGGCGGCAGGCCGCCGAGCTCGAAAAGCCGCCCGTCGTCGCCGCGCCATCGATGTAAAGCGCGTAGGTCAGACCGAAGGCGGAGAGCAGGGATTTAAAATCCGGATCGTCAGCCGGTCCGGCGCCGGCGCTGACCAGCATGCAGGCCTCGTGATAGAGCAGCGAGGAGCCGCCGGAATGCAGGTCGACCACCAGATCGACACCCTCCATCACCACGTTCTCGATGTAGTCGGCGATGATCTGGGTCACCGTGCCGTTGGGGTCGCCGGGGAAGGTCCGGTTGAGGTTGCCCTCGTCGATCGGCGAGGTTCGCCGGCCGGCACGCGCCGCCGGGAAGTTGCTCATCGGCAGGACGATCACCTGGCCGCCCACCATCTCCGGTTCGAGGTCGGCGATGAGCCGCGACAGGATCACTTGGCCCTCGTATTCGTCGCCGTGATTGCCGGCCATCAGCACCACTTTGGGCCCGGATCCGTTCTTCACAGAGGCGACGGGGATTGGCAGCCAGCCATAGGCCGAGCGATGCACTGAATGCGGCAGCCGCAGATAGCCCATCTGCTTGCCGTCTTGCGAAAAGTCGATCTCTGCGATGATGGATCTGCCGGTGGTCACGCTGGGAACCTCTTTTGCGAAAAATCCAACGGCCGCATGGGTACGAATTCGGCGGCCGGTTGTGGTGTTACCTACAAACGATGGCTAAAGGAGAGAGCTTCGCAAGGCAAGGGCCTTGATCCGACGCTAAGTCAGAGTCCCAGGTCCGCTTCGGCGCTGGCGCCAGGCCGGCCCGCGTTGTTTGGCGCCTGCACCGAAGCTGAGGCGCGTTAGTATGCGCAAAAAAATGAGTTCGCTAAGGTGGATTGACTCACACAATCCAGCCTCCGGCAAAGCCGGAGCGGTTCAGCGGATCGAAAATTCGAACCTATGCCCCGCGACTCAAACTCGACTCCCTCTTGGGCCCGCAAGCAACCAGATGATCAGTCCGATCACTGGCAATACTAATATGACGAGGATCCAAATGACCTTGCTACCGGTCGATGCTCCACTCTGGAAGATATTGATGATGGCCCAAATATCCACGGCAAGTATGATCAGGCCCAACAGGCCGCCAACTTCCATACCCATCCCATGCTCCTCTTTCTGATAAAGTTCCCAAGGATCTGTTCAGATCCGCCAAGGCAATGCGGCAGCGGATTTGAACCCACTGCCGGCTCCTCCGATCGCAACTATCGCGCGCCTTCATTGGCGAATGCCAAATGTGCGAAATCCGCCCGCGCGTCTTGACGACGACGTCGGGCACGATCCAGGTTTTCGAGCTGCTGCTCGAATTGCGAGGCAACGAAGTCCCAATTTACCAGGTGATCCAAAAACGCGTCGACGAATTTGCCGCGCTCGTTTTGGTAGTCGAGGTAATAGGCGTGCTCCCACACATCGCAAGTCAACAAGGCGTGCTGACCTTGGACCATAGGTAACATGGCGTTCGCCGTCGTTTTCACACGAAGCTGGCCATTGTCGATCACCAACCAGGTCCAGCCACTGCCGAACAGCCCTGTCGCCGCACTCTTGAAGGCTGCGCGAAACTTGTCGTAACCGTCAAAGTCCATGTCGATGTGTCGGGCCAGTTCACCTTCGGGTTCGCCCCCGCCGTCGGGTGTCATGCAATTCCAAAAAAACGCGTGGTTCCAACTTTGTGCCGCCTTGTCGAACAGGCTCTGCTCGCTACTACGGCCAGCGGCTTCAAGGATGACCTGCTCAAGCGTCAATCGCTTTTTGCCGGTGGTGCCGAGGGCCTCGTTGACTCCATCGACATATCCCTGGTGGTGTTTCCCGTGATGAACGCGCAGGGTCTTGGCCGAAACATGCGGTTCCAGCGCGTCGTATTCGTAAGGTAGGTCTGGTAGATCGAAGGTCATATTTTACGTCTCATTTCGTGATCTAAAGGGTCATGCGTCGCGTGCCGCGGCAATTCAACCTGTGCTCTTGAGGATGGAACCCGATTGACGTGGATAAGTTCCAATCGTGCGTACCGAATTTTGCACAGCTATGTTTGCCCCAGACCTCCAGTCACTGGAAAAAGCAATAAACTAGTGGCTCGACGACGAGCGGGTCCGAGCGGGTCACCGATCCAGCGCTCGGGCTCTCACCGCTTTGGCAGCGGTTGCGCCGTGGCACAAATCCGTGGCGATGTGCCCAAGGTCGCAACGGCTGGTCTATTTCAAGTCGTTTCAAAACGAGCGGGCGTGATCGGACGCCATTGTCGATCACGCTAGATTCAAATTTTTGAGGTACTTCCGATCCTGACATTCAATGACTTGAATTGCGGAATCGGAACACTACGGCTGCGAAGCGTCGGATTGGGAGGTATTCTCGACGATCCAATCGGCGATCATCCTGTGCTGAACCATCGCGTGTGCCGCCATGCGGTAATAGCCGATCAGCTCGCGCAGGGGATTCGCCAAACGGTCAAATCCAGACGTAAAAGCAACCACCACGCCGATTGTCGTCTCACCTTCGATCACCAGATATCCACCGACCACGAGTACGCTTAAGGGTGCCAAGGCATTGAGCAGGTTGATTAATACCTTCAACCCGAATTTGAAGAGAAACATCTGCATGTGGTTTGCGTAGGTAGCGTCGAGCTGCCCGATTATGCCGCCCTGCTCGAGACTCGAGTCGTCCTTAGGCAATTCGACCAAGGCGTCGCCGAGGTCACGCAGGAGGGAGACGCGCTTTTCCACCAGCTTGTTAATATAGCGTTGAACGTAGGGTACGGCGATCACCTGTGGCAGGAGGAACGCCAGGCTAACCACGGCCACCTGAGGTTCGACCGTCATCATAAAGCCGACCGTGGCCAGCAACATGACGACATTGACGACGGGCTGAGACAGACCCTCGCCCACAAATCCGCCAAGCTTGTCGACCTCCGCGCCAATGACCGACACGACCTGGCCCTCCGATTGCTCCGCGGATACCTCGGGCCGGTTATCATGAATCTTGGACAGGTGTTCGCGGTTGTAACGAACGGCGCTTTCGCTCAACCAGCCCTGATACATGCGCAGAACGAACTTCGCGCCGCCCTGGATCAGCAGCACGCACAAATAGGCAATGCCGAGCTGAACAAGCAGATCGACATTCCTATCAGCCACGGCATCGTCGATGACACGGCGCTGCAATTCGAGTGGGATCATGCTGAGAACCGCCACCCCCACGGCAAGCAGACATATCCAAACTTGGTGAGTCCCGCTCATGCGCCAAATGTATGCAAAGAGGGAGCTTGCGGGGCTGTTGTCGCCTGTTCGGACAACAGCTTGCGGCTTGATTGGAAAGCTGTTCATGCCTGTATCCCGGTAGAGAGTGGGTGTTTCGAGCAATGGTCGAGGCGCCCAAGTCGAGCGACGGGTCTAGGCATATGCAAATCAACTCTTTGCCAAGACAATGGTTCCATCACTGGCGAGGCTGGTTGGGAACTATTAGCGATACCGGCCGTTTAAATGTGACTGATATCGGCAAACCGGACGCGGCCGAGGGACACCGATGCAACCGATTGAGATTATCACCGACAGACTGACCGCGATCGGCCGGGACGCGCTTGCCTTGCTGCCGCAGATCACGGTGACCATTATCATCCTGGTCTTGACTTGGCTTGTCGTCCGCGTCGTTGCCATGGCCTATGGCCGTGCCATGCGAAAATCCAACTTGCGGCCTTCCCTGATTAATGTCCTGCAAAGACTCATCGCGGTCGCCATCTGGACGGCTGGATTCTTGGTTGCGGCGACCGTGCTGTTTCCAAACCTGACCCCCGCGAAGTTGCTCGCTGGCCTCGGTATCGGCTCGATCGCCATTGGGCTCGCGTTTAAAGATGTATTCGAGAACTTCCTTGCCGGAATCCTGATTCTTCTGCGCGAGCCCATGCGTCTGAACGACTATATCGAATGCGAGGGCGTCGAGGGTCAAGTCGAGAGGATCACGATCCGCGACAGCCATATCAGGCAAACGGATGGCCAACTGGTCGTGGTGCCGAACTCGATGCTGTTCAAAAACCCGGTATACATCCGGACCGATCAGGCGCAGCGGCGCATCACCGTAATCTGCGGCATCGCCTATGGTGAAGATGTCGACGAAGCGCGCAGGGTAATCGAAGCCGCCGTAAAGGGTGTGGAGAGCGTCGAGACGTCGAAGCCGATCCAGATTTTCGCTCAAAACTTCGGCGCCAGCAGCATCGACTTCGAAGTCACCTGGTGGACCGGATCGAAGCCGGTTGAGGTGAGACGTTCGCGAGACGCTGTCGTAGCCGCAGTAAAAAAATCTCTCGACGAAGCGGACATCGAGATCCCCTTCCCCTATCGCACGTTAACCTTCAAGGGGCCGATCCCCTCGCTGGCCGGAGAAGAAGGTCGCCCGTAATAGCAATAGCGAACTGGGTTCCGCACCTGGGCCGGCGCGTCTCGTCGAACCCAAGGCGACCCCAGGCAATCACATAATTCAAGACTGCTGAACGTTGGAGAGCGGATGGACACGACCGTGCAAGATGATGAGGCCCAATTGAGCAAGATGGAGCGGGATATCGAAGAGCGGCAGCGCCCGTCGTCTCCGGTGATCTACGAGGTCATCCGCCAAGACGGTGACGAAGAGCTCGCCCGCCCGCTCAATTCGCTGTGGTGGTCGGGGATTGCAGCGGGTTTGGGCATTTCCATGTCCGTCGTGGCCGAAGGCCTGCTGCACCGCGCCCTACCGGACCGCGAGTGGCGCCCGTTGGTCGAGAATCTGGGATACACACTGGGATTTCTCATTGTCGTGCTCGGCCGGCTGCAGTTGTTCACTTCAAACACGCTGACCGCGGTCCTGCCGTAGAAGGCGGAGCGTACAGCCCGAAACTTGCTGTTGACCCTGCGGCT
>JAJFGM010000686.1 GCA_021776145.1 Kiloniellaceae bacterium
GGCCAAGGGACCAAGGCGGACCCGGAAGTAGCTGGTCTCGCCAAGTTGGTTTTCGCTGATCGTCGTGGACCCCAATCCAGCCAAACGGGCTTTTAGCCGCAGAGCGTTGTGCAGCATGACGAAAGAGCCGGCCTGAACAAAGATCTCGGCGCTACCGACAGGTGTGCGCAAAATGCGACCGTCGGCGGTCGGCAGGTCGACGCTGCGCGCCGCCGACTGAGTGCCGGGGCTGCCAAGCAGCATTTCAGGCAAGGCATCGTTGGCTGTCTCACCCGGAGCCGGCAGCGCCTGGGCCGTCACGGCCTCCAGAGGAACGGCGGGCGGCGCCGTACTCGCCAGCTCACTGCCCTCGCTCAGCGCCGCCAATTGACGGCTCTCGTCTTCAATCAGCTCGACCTTTACCTTGGCGGTCCCCTTGCGAACCACGCCCAGAAGTTTCGCCGATTTGCGTGACAAGTCGATGATGCGATTGTTGGCGAAGGGTCCTCGGTCGTTGATGCGGACCTTAATCGAACGCCCATTTTCAAGATTGGTCACCCGAACCATCGAAGGCATCGGCAGGGTTCGATGCGCCGCGGTTATGCCGTTTTGATCATAGACTTCGCCGTTGGCAGTGCGGCGGCCGTGGAAGCCCGGTCCGTACCACGAGGAAATTCCAGTTTCAGCGTAGCGGTAATCGACTTTTGGATAATACCAAACGCCTTGAATTTGATAGGGTTTGCCGACCTTGTATAGCCCTTTGCTCTCGTAACTCGGCAACGTGCGTTCGACCTGTTTGGCGGCATGAACGGCCAGTTCTGTCTCAGCGCAGGCAGACAGGGCAATAAACACGATCGCGATGCTGAAGAGTGTGCGAAGTCTGAGCGGGTTGGTGCTATTGGGAGCGGGCAAGAGGTCGATCCTCGAATGAGTCAGTGTTGACAATATTGTGTAACAGAACGAATCGTTTTCTTCACAGTTCCAATTTAGCTACTTGCGGCATTACGAAGAACAGCCAGTACGTCCGATGACGGATGCCCGTCGGCCGGCAGGCCCTGGCTTTTTTGAAAAGCGCGCAGAGCGCCACGCGTGCGGCTGCCGACAAGTCCGTCAGGCTCGCCAGCGTCATAACCGAGTTGCCCGAGAAGGCGTTGAAATTCTTCTACTTCCTGGCGGCTTAATGCGCGTTCCTCCAACGGGCGCGGCGATTGCAGGGCTGGCTGGCCGGCAATGCGATCGGCTAAATGGCCAATGGCAACGGCGTAGAGGATCGAGCGGTTCCATATCAGCGTCGTGCGGAAATTCCGGTAAACCAGAAAGGCCGGTCCCTTGTGACCGGAGGGAACGATCACGGACGCCTCCATGTCCTCAGCAGGAAGGTTGCCACCACCGAAGCGCCGTACGCCAATCGCTTGCCATTCCCGCAACTTCTTCTTTTCGGCAAGGCCGGCCAGTTCCCAATTGAAGTCAGCCGGCAGGTGGACTTCGCGACCCCAGGTCTGGCGCCCGTTCCAGCCTTCCGAGGCCAGATAGTTGGCGGCGGAGGCAAAGATGTCGGGCAACGACTGCCAGATATCGCGACGACCGTCACCGTCGGCATCGACGGCAAACCCGGTGAATGTCGAGGGGATAAACTGCAGCTGTCCCATGGCTCCGGCCCACGATCCGGTCATGGCACCGGCCGCGATATGACCCCCGTCAAGGATCTTCAAGGCTTGCAGCAGTTGTTCACGGAAAAATGCGCTTCGCCGCGTGTCGTGAGCCAGGGTCGCCAGCGCGGCGATCACATTGAAGCCGCCGGTGTGGTCACCGAAATTGCTTTCCAAAGCCCAGAAAGCCAACAGAAACCGCGGCTGCACGCCATAGCGCCGCTGAACTTCCGCGAGCAAGTCCCGATGTTGCGCAGCCAGCTCCTGGGCGCGGTGAATGCGCTTATCCGAAATCGCGCCGTTCAAATATTGCCAAAAGGTCCGAAAATGCTCGGGTTGCCGGCGATCCAGCTCAAGGACGCGGTCGATCGGTTGGACATCCTGGAAAGCCGACGAAATCGTACTTTGTGAAATGCCCTTGGCGGCGGCCTCGACCTTGAAGGCCGCGAGCCAATCGTTGAAAGATTGCGCCGCCGCGAAAGTGGAAGACGAAAGGATGAGCGTCGAAAGAATGAGAAGGAGTCTGAGAGCTCGCACCGGCCCAAGCTTCAGTGCCACAGCCACTCGCTTAAAGCCACTTGCCGAAAGCCACATGCTGAGACTCCTCGCCGACCGAAGCAGCGGCCCCTCGTCCAAGAGCCGGACCCCACGCCGACTTGCCGGCCCGGCCACCGTGCTTTGGCCTGTTATGCAATCAAAGCCCAGGTGGCGCAAGCGATGAACTCCGGTCCGTTCCCGTAGTATCGAGTTCATCCGCAATTTGCCTAAAATGCCGTGAATATCAGCGTATTCTGGAACAAATATCCTAACCAATTCTTGAGGCTTCATCTTCGATAGTCATTAACCTGGGCATCTGCCACCAGCGGGTCCAGGGCGCCGACTGTCAAAAGCTGGCACAGGCGCCTGAAATTCCGGTTAAAAGGAGGTCGCAACAGGGGACAATGGACCTTGCAAAGGACATATTCATCGAGCGCATCGATCAGATTGCTCTCGATGAAGCGATGACGAGCCATGAGCGATTCCGCAAGGGGCTAATGGGTGGCCAACGCTTGTCCCTCAGCTTCAAGGATGCGCAGAAGCTCGATTTCTCCGGCCAGGCGCTTGCCGAATCCGAACTCGTCGCGGCGCAGCTCTGTTATGCCAACCTCGAAGATACGCAATTCGAACGCTCAAACTTCTTCGGGGCCGACTGTGCCGGCGCCAACATGCGCGGCTGCAATCTCCACCGCGCCGACATGCGCGGCATAACCCTGAAAAATTGCGACCTTGAAGGCGCCGACTTGCGACAAGCGGACATTCGCAACGGGTTTATCCTTATCAAGGATGAAGACGGCAGCCTGAAGCCGATCAAGGAGGCTTCCGCAGAGATCGGCGATGTCAATCTTACAGGAGCTGATCTCAGCGGCGCCAAGCTCGGACGCGTGGTCGGCCCGCGCACCAACCTAACCAACGCCAACCTGACCAACGCCAAACTGAACCAGGCTAATCTGTCGAATTCCGATGTCCGCGGGGCGATCTTCACGGGCGCCGATCTGACCGACGCCGACTTGAGCGGATGCATTTTCCACGGCGCCATGTTGAGCGGCGCGCTGTTGGCCAATACCAATCTCGAAGGCGCCGACCTGACCGCGGCGCACTTCGGGAATCGTGAACTGCGCGACGCCCGGGTCGAAAGCGCCCGCCTGCCGAGACGCCTTGAAAAACTCGATGCGTCACTGCAGGACATCATTCGCAACCACATGTTATGGATCGAAAAACTCGGAAGCGAGGGCATCCAGGCTGACCTCTCTGGGGTCGACCTGCAAGGTGTCGACCTTTCCGGCTTCGACCTCCAGGCCTCGAACCTTAGTCTTGCCATTATCAGCTCCGCGCGCCTCCAGGCCGGGCGCTTCACCATGGCGAATTTCTCCGGTGTCATGGCCGTCGACACCAATTTCAGCGATGCCGACCTGCGCGGCATCAAGCTGGATCGCGCCAATCTGATGGGCGCCAACATGCGTTGTGTGAAACTGGGACCGCTGCAACTGCTCGGAATTCGAGGCCGCCATGTGTTGTCGAGTTTGCGCGAGGCCAAACTCGAATACACCGACCTCAGCGAATCCGACCTCGCCGGCGCCAACCTGACCGAAGCCAGCCTCAAGAATGCCAATCTGCGTGGCACCAATCTTAAATCCGCGATCCTCATCGATGCCGATCTCACCAACGCCGATCTTCGCGGCGCCGACCTGACAGACGCCGACACGCGTGGCGCCATCGGCATCCGGATTTAGCCGGCCGGCGCAATGAAGGGCGCAAGCTGACTATTCAGCCCACCTATCATCCGGGTCACAAGGAGCAAATCTGCCGACATACTGCGATCCCGCAGTTTGTGGCCTGTTGAGTTTCAGGTTACGGCCTCGGGCCCGGATTATCCCTTGGCCAAATGGGCTCGCAGCAAGGAACGAGAAGGAAGGACATGCAGACTATATTCGACCCGAGGCGTCGCATTTAAAAGCAACGCGGCTGCGGTCCAATTGGGCCGCCCCTCCAAAGTGGCGTCGATGGGGAGGGTGTGAGCGGATTTAGCTCAAGGTGGATGGGCGACTACAGTCGCCCGCCGTGTACTATTAGGGACTAACACAGCCTCCTCACATTTCGCAATCGCAAGCAATTGGCTTGCTGGCTGCGCCGGGATCGCCCGCTTGCGTAACGCGTTGGAGGTCCGCACCGACTGCCACTAGGGCCTGTTTACATACGGGCTCCCGCCCCGAAGGGGTTCGGCCCAATTGGCCCGCAGCCGCATCGCTCCCAAATGCAACGCCTCGGGTCGAATATGCTCGGCATGTCCTTCCTTC
>JAJFGM010000687.1 GCA_021776145.1 Kiloniellaceae bacterium
GGCGACGCTGTCGGCGAACGATCTGAAGGAATACCGCAAGCGCTGTCAGCTTATCTTCCAGGACCCCTATGCCGCGCTCAGTCCGCGCATGACCATTCGCGATATCATCGCCGAACCGCTGGAGGTGATGAAACTCACCAATTCGCGTCAGGAGACCGACGAGCGCGTCCGCGAGATCGCCGCCAGATGCCGCCTAAATCTCGAGCATCTTCGGCGCTATCCGCACGCCTTTTCCGGCGGCCAGCGCCAGCGTATCTCCATTGCCCGGGCATTGGTTTGCAATCCCCGCTTTCTGGTCGCCGACGAGTGTGTCGCCGCGTTGGACGTGTCGATCCAGGCCGACATCCTCAACCTTCTGAAGTCCTTTCAGAAGGAGCTCGGCCTGACTTTCCTGTTTATCTCCCACGACCTGTCCGTGGTCGCCCACACCTGCGACCAGGTCGCGGTCATGTATCTCGGCCAGATCGTCGAAATGGCGGAGACCCGGAAACTATTCTTTTCGCCCCGCCATCCCTACACCCGGGCTCTGCTGTCGGCGATTCCTTCATTGGACCCGGACGCCGAACACACGGCGATCAAGCTTGAGGGCGAGATACCGAGCCCGGCGAACCCGCCTTCGGGGTGTAAATTCCATACGCGCTGCGCCTTTGCTCGCGACAGATGCCGTGTCGAGGAGCCGTCCTTGGTGCGCAAGGACGACGAACATTCCGTCGCCTGCCATTTCGCCGACGAACTTATGGGCGAGAACGGTCAAGTCGCACCCGCTTGAACGGTCGCCTGACGAGCCTGCTGTCCAGCGGCGCCGCGCGCTCTGACGCTCTACAGTCTCTTCCTTCCAATCCGGCCGGCCGGTCTGCTTGGCGCGCCGAATGAGCCGTGCGACCATGATCGTCCCCCGGTCGGTCGAACTGCGGTCGGCTGATCTGCGGTCGGCTGATCTGCGGTCGGCTGATCTGCGGTCGGCTGATCTGCGGTCGGCTGATCTGCGGTCGTCTGAACAGCGGTCAGCTGGAATTTCGCCCGGATCTGATTTGCCTTGATCAATCTTGCAGGCAGGTAGTGGACAAAGAAAAAACCTCTACGTCGCTGACGCGATCACTGTTTAGAACCGCACTGGCTGTTTGGGCGACCGCGGCACTGCATTACGTCGCCGACGCGCGCGCGCAAACGCCGGTATCGATTGAACTGGTTTTCGCTGTCGACACATCGAGAAGTGTCGACGGGTTTGAATACAGTCTGTTGATGAAAGGCATTGCCAATGCTTTTCGAACGCCCGAGGTCATCGACCTGATCGGACAACAAGACGGCGTGGCCGTGACGCTCTTCCAGTGGAGTTCGGAGATCAACGAGCAATACATGCTGCCCTGGCATTTACTGAAGCATTCAGCCGATATCTTGGCATTTGCCGACAAGGTGGAAGGTGCCGAACGAGACCCCTATCGTGGCTTCACCGCAATTGGCGGGGCCATCGACTTTGGCGTGCGGCTGATTTCCGAGAACGATTTTGAAGGGCGCCAGTTGAAGATCGATATATCGGGCGATGGTCGCAACAACTCAGGCACGGCCCTCGCCGCCCCCCGGCAAAAGGCGAAGGCCCTGGGGATCGTGATCAATGGTTTGCCTATCCTCACACACACCGATAGCGAATCCTATGATCTGGTCAGCTACTACCGCGGAAATGTGATTGCCGGCCCGGGTGCTTTCATAGAAGCCGCAAATGAATATGAGGACTTCGCGCGCGCCTTCCTTCGCAAGCTGCGGCGCGAGATGGCACCCCTGGTCAGCCACGAAAAATCCGCACCTCCAACGCTACTTCGTGAAATTCATGCCTTTCAGACGAGCGTTAATTGAGAGTTCCGGTTGGGGGGTCAACGTCCTACGGACCAGCCGCGAGCCCTATCGACGGCCTCGGCAAAGCGGGCCCGCGCGTGCGTTAGATTTCTGCCGGGCTCGAAGAGTTGGGCCTCGTTGGCCGACTGGAGGACGTCAATGCCTCCGGCCTTGGCGGCCAGCAAGGCGGTTCCCAGCGCCGTTAACTCGCCCATTGCCGGGACGACGACTTTCCGCTCCAGAACGTCGGCCAGGAATTGACAGAAATAGGGATTCGCGGACATGCCGCCGTCGATCGATATCTCGTTGCCGAACGCGACGAAATCGGCCATGGCCTCAAGAACTTGGCCGGCACGCAGCGCAACCCCTTCGAGGATCGCGCGGATAAGATCCTCTCTTGTCGTGTCGAGAGAAAGACCGATCCAGAGCCCTGCCGCGCTACGGTCCCAATAGGGGCAGGCCAGGCCAGAGAGCGCAGGAACAAACGCAAGGTCGCGTTCGATTGCGCTTGACCCTGAAAAATGCCCGATTTCCTGCAAATCATCGAAGAGTCCGAGGTCTCTCGCCCAGTTCACCGCCGAAGCGGCGCAATAGACGCCGCCGTCGAGCGCATAGACCGGTGCCATACTGGCCTCTTTCCAGGCGACGGTCGGCAGCAGCCCCATTTGGGGCGCGCGAAATATCTCCTCGCCCGTCACCGCGAGCGCGAAGGCCCCGGTGCCAAAGGTGATCTTGGCATCGCCCTTGTTACGACAGCCGTGCCCGAAGAGCGCCGCTTGCTGGTCAACGATGCTCGCGGTGATCGGCGCATGGCGGCGCGCCCGTGCGACGGTCCCGAAATCGCCCGTGGTTGAAACGATTTCCGGCAAGGCGTTCATCGGCACGCCGAAAACGCGGCAGAGATCGTCGTCCCATTGACCGCGTTCCAGATCCATCAGCGAGGTCCGAGATGCCGTGGTGATGTCGGTCACGAAAGACCCGGTCAGACGGTCGAGAAAGAAGGCGTCCGTAGTGCCGAGCCGCAATTTCCCTTGTTCAAGCAGGCGGCTTGCCTCAGGCAGGGTCTTTACGATCCAACCGAGTTTTGAAGCCGAGAAATAGGATTCAAGCGGCAGTCCAGTCTTCTCGAGTACGAGTTCCGCAACACCGTCGGCTTTCAGGTCTTCGAGAAAACCTTGGGTGCGGTTGTCCTGCCAGACGATGACGGGCGAAACCGCCTCCTTCGTCTCGGCATGCCAGGCAAGGCAGCTTTCCCCTTGGTTGTCGATCCCGATCGCGCTGACCGAACCCGCCGCGTCGATGCAGGACCAAAGGCTTTTCATCAGGGCTTCCGGGTCGTGTTCGACCCAGCCACTTTGCGGATAATGCTGTGCGTGCTCTGCCACGTGGACCCGTCGCGCGGATCCGTCACGCTCGAGCAGAAACGCGCTGGTATTTGTGGTTCCCTGATCGATCGCGAGCACAGTCATGCAAGGAGGTTCCAAGTGAGCGCGGCTTGTGCGGATGGCGTGCCGAAGGAAATCATGACGGGGCTGCCCGCACGGGCATTCGCGAAGGCGGCGGGCGGCAGCAAAACACGCCGCTCGGGAACGGCGGACATCGTACGGGACCAAATGGTCTTCCCGCCTTGCGACAGGGTCAGACAGCCGCGGGCACGCCATGCAAAGCGAATTTGGGGTACGAGAAGGCCAGGGCCGTTTTGTTGAAGGCGGCTTGGTACGACGAACCGAATAGGGGGACCGGAAACTTCCAGCGCAATGGGGTCTTCGATGAGTACCAGACGGCCGAGCAGGTCATCGGCAACGTTGTCGCCGATGCATCGGCCTTCTTGCCAACACCAACCGGCAGTTTCAACCGGACGCAAGAGATTTCCCGCGGCGTAGTATGCGGGATCCGAGCAGCGACCGTGGGTATCGACCAACGGTCCGCCCGAACTGTCGTCGAGATCAAGATGTCCCATCCGGACCAGTGTCGATTCCGGAGTGAACTGACCGGTAAACACGATGCCGTCACAAGCGATGCGTTCTTCAACTCCACCGTCATTGCTGACGACGGCTCCGGTGACGTATGCCTTGCCTTCAATCGCCTCCAGTTTCGTATTCACCATCAACGGCACGCCAAGCAGTGGCGGCAGGCCCCGGCAGAATGCGCGTGCGGTTATCCGAGTCTTTTCTTCGATAATGGCGACTGGTGTTATTCCGGCGTGGCGGCAGGTGAGAAGGGCGGAAAAGGAAACCAGCTCCGTGCCGACGATGAGCGGGTGTCGGAAGGGCGTCGTGCCTTTGAGATAGACCATGGACTGGAGAGCACCGGTTGAGAGGATGCCGAGTGGCCGCGTGCCGCTGACAAGGCGCGCCGAACGGGGCGTTTCCCTTACTCCGGTGGCGAGGACCACACGCTCGGCCTGGATTTCGCAAAGGCCTTCGGTTGTCGAGAGGGTGAGCCGACCGGCCGCGCCACACTGTGTCACCGTGGATGCTGTTCTTATCTCGACACCGGCGTCGATCGCCTGGCATGTCAGCCTTGCCGCATAGCGGGGGCCGGTTAAGCACCTCTTGTACTCGCGCATGCCGAATGGAGGGTGTCCGCAATAGCGCGGGATCCCGCCGGCCTTGCTCTCCCGCTCGATGACGACAACA
Source organism: Kiloniellaceae bacterium (assembly GCA_021776145.1). GTDB lineage: Bacteria > Pseudomonadota > Alphaproteobacteria > Kiloniellales > Kiloniellaceae > JAJFGM01. The sequence continues at coordinate 4,470 of JAJFGM010000687.1, forward strand.
TTTTCGATGCCACGTTCGCGCAGTCTGATCGCCGCCGATAGGCCAGCGGGGCCTCCGCCGACGACGGCGACCCGCAGCTTTTCACATCTGCGCCCCACGTCGGTCATTCGCTCCGCCCTGGCTGTGCGAGTGGGTTCTCGAAATGCCTCGCGGTCATCTCGGCGATTTCCGCGGAGCAGTAAAAGCCTTGGCAGCGCCCCATCGTGGCGCGTGTGCGGCGTTTCAGCCCGGCAAGGCTCTTTACACCCAGCGGTCCACGCAGTGCTTCTTCGATTTCGCGTCGGCTGACCAGTTCACAGTGGCAGACGATTCCACCATTGCCGGGGGTTTGCCAGTCGCGCCGGGCGGCTTCGGCAATTGGGAGGGCGTTGGGCCATGACACCTCCGGCTTGGATGTCTGCCGGTGCTCTTCATGCGCGTAGTGCTCATAGACGAGAGAAGCGACGCCGAGAGCCGAAGAGAGACCGGTCGAGCGGATGCCGCCTGCACGGCAGTAGCTGCGGTCATCGCGGTATTCGATTGCATAGTCTGATTGATCCGAAGCGGGGCGAAGCCCGGCGTAGGTAGCGGTGACGGTGGCCCTTTTCAGCTGGGGCAGGATCCGCTCACCCTCTTCCATCAGGCTGGCCAAGGTCGATCTCTCGACGGACGCATCCTCGCGCGATTTCTGCTCTTCGGCGGTCGGACCGACCAAGAGATTTCCGAAGATCGTTGGACAGACCACGACACCCTTGGTGGTTTTGCTTGGAACCGGAAGCAGGATCGATCCAGTCAGGCCATGCGCGGCTTTATCGTAAACCACAAACTGGCCCTTGCGCGGGCGGATTCGGAACTCTGCAGACCCGAGCAGAGCCCGTTCAAGCAGATCGCCGTAGAGACCGGCGCAATTGATCGCCAGCCGGCAAGAAAGCGGACCGCGTGAGGTTTCCAGACGCCAGCCGTCGGCTTCAAGGCTTCCCCCCCGGACAGAGGTCGAACGGAAAACTTGCGCCCCCTGGTCGATCGCTTGCAGCAGGTAGAGATAAGGCGTGGTCCAGGGATCGATCACATATTCGCGCGGCACTTGGAAACCGGCCCGGACGCTTCGCGACAAATTCGGTTCGCGTTCAAGAATCTGCTGCCGGCTGAGCGGCTCGACATCGCTGACGCCATTGCGGTGGGCTTTTTTGATCAAGCCATCAAGCGCGGATTCCTGTGTTTCATTCCAGGCCAAGACGAGCGCTCCACAGGTGAGGATGGGCAGGCCCAGGCGCTCATGAATTTGCAAAAATTCGTTATAACCAGCTTCAATGCAGCTCTGTTCCACTGAGTTCGGTGGCGCATCGAAACCGGTATGGAGGATGGCGCTGTTCGCCTTGCTGGCGCCATCCACAATGTCCGCTGCCTGCTCCAGTACGGCGACTTTCGCGCCTTCGATGGCGAAGCGGCGGGCGACGGCGCACCCCACCACCCCGGCACCAACCACGGCGACATCAAAATGCTCGTCTCGCGGCAACTTGGCCGCATGGTCGTGGCGCGCTTCGACGGAACTGGACAAAGCTGTTGCTTTCGTTTGAGAGGTTTCTTATCCTAAGCTTAGTGACCGTATATTCAATATATTTGTGGAAATAGTCAAAAAAGTGAACGTGCTTAGGCTGTTGCAAACAAGTCTATATTTCCGGTATTCGTTGGCTACGATCACGAAAGAAGCAGGGGCATAGGTGTGAAAGTTCACATTTTTGTGGGGTTGGAAACTTGGCGCCACGCGCACTGAAGCCTCGAGACCGTCGCGCCAAGCTTGTCCAGGAAGTCGGCAAGAGAGGTGGCGCACGCGTAGAGGAACTCGCGCTTCTTTTTGATACTTCACGCGAAACCATTCGACGTGATCTCAACACGCTTTCAGAAGCGGGAAAGCTGCGCAAAGTGCATGGCGCGGCCAAGCCCCCTGGCCTTTCCGTCGAGGGCTCTTTCCAGCAGCGATTGTCGGAGAACTCCGCGGCCAAACTGGAAATCGCCCGACTTGCGCTCGATCTCGTCGCGCCCGGCGACACGATTTTTGTCGATACCGGATCCACGACACTGTTTTTCTCGCAGCAATTGTCACAAGTAGAAAACCTAAGAGTGATCACGAACTCGGCGGCAATTGCCGACGTCGTTGCCAAGGGAAACGAAACAGCCGCCGTTTACCTGATTGGGGGACGATACGATGCCGGCAACCGCGAGGCCTATGGTCCACAGGCCATCGCGCAGATCGGATCGTTCTATGCCAGGCGAACTTTTCTGACCGTTGCATCCCTGGATGCGCATGCCGGGGTGGCCGATGTTAATATTGACGAGGCAGACGTTGCCAAGGCTATGATTGCGCGCTCCGAGGAGTTGGTGATCCTGGCGGATTCAACAAAATTCGGTCCTTCCGGGCCTTATACGGTTAGCGCTTTGGACGATATCAGCTACCTTGTGACGGAACGTCGGCCGGATAAGAGCCTCATGAACGGTCTCCGTTCGAGTGGGGTCAAGGTTATCTGCGGTGGTGGCCGCAGGGTCGGCGTTGAAAAAGCGGGGGTGTCGCGCGCGTCGCGTCAGTAGAAGCAACAATACCGGGGGGACCGGCGGCAGATGCCGAAGCCATTTCTTCTTTATGTGAAGTACGTCGACTACCTGTCTGAGAAAGTCGGGCGCGTGGCGATGTTGTTGATCTTCGTGATGATCGGAGTCCTGCTGCTCGACGCGGTGACGCGCAACATCATTCGTATACCGCTGCATTGGGGCGTCGAGATGGCGCAGTTCACCATGGCCGCTTACTACATGCTGGGCGGAGCCTATTCCCTTCAGCTTGGCGACCACGTCCGCATGGATCTGATCTACGACCGGGTATCCGAAAAGACCAAAGCGAAGCTCGACGTCGCGACCAGCGGATGCCTGCTGTTCTATCTCGGTTGTCTGCTCTTCGGTTCGATTTCCAGCACCATTTATGCGATCGAAACGGGGCAGAGGAAGTTTTCGATGTGGAACCCCTCCATGGTGCCGATCAAGCTCATCATGGTGTTCGGCATCGTGCTGATACTCCTGCAGGCGGTATCGATGCTCTTCAAGGACATCGCCAAGGCGCGCGGTCAGGCGATCACCCATGAAGGGGAGCAGCCGACGGTATGAGCCATGAACTGATCGCGATCACGATGTTCGCCTCCATGCTGGTCCTGATGCTGACGGGCCAGCGGGTTTTTGCGGCAATCGGTTTTGTCGCGGCCTCCGCGGCGGCGCTTCTCTACGGCACCGGCGCCATAGAGATGCCCTTCAATGCGGCCTTCAAGCTGTTCAATTGGTATCCACTTCTGACTCTGCCGCTCTTTGTTTATATGGGCTACATCCTCTCCGAGACGGGAATCGCCGATGACCTCTATGAAGCATTCCATGTCTGGTTCGGCGGGCTGAAGGGGGGGCTTGCCGTCGGAACCATCGGATTGATGGTGGTGATTTCCGCCATGAATGGCCTCAGTGTCGCCGGAATGGCGATCGGGGCGACCATCGCGCTACCGGAGATGCTGAAGCGGGGTTACGACAAGGTGATGATCACCGGCGTCATCCAGGCCGGAAGTTCCCTGGGAATCCTGGTGCCGCCAAGCGTCGTCTTGGTGCTTTACGGCATGATCGCACGGCAACCGGTCAGTCAGCTTTGGCTGGCGGGGGCGGTTCCCGGCCTCATGATGGCCAGCCTGTTCATCATCTACATCATCGTTCGCTGCAAACTTCAGCCGGAGTTGGGACCGACCATTTCCGAAGAAGAGCGCGACAAACCGCTTGCGGAAAAATTGCGGCTGTTGCGCGCTGGTATTATCCCGTTTCTGATATTTTTCTTCATGACCGGCCTCTTCGTCATGGGCTTTACCAGCCTGGTGGAAAGTTCGGCTGTTGGCGCCACGTCGGCAACGATTGCCGCTTTGGCCAAGCGGCGCCTCACCTTCAAGGCGATGGAAGCGACCTTGAAGAAGACGCTTGGCATCTCCTGCATGTTCTTGTGGATCATCCTGGCGGCGCTTTGTTTCGGCGCGGTCTTCGACGGTATCGGCGCTGTTCGGGCCATTGAATCGCTGTTTATCACGCGCTGGGAGCTGAGCCCCTGGGAAGTCCTCATCATGATGCAGCTATCCTACATCGTGATGGGCATGTTCCTCGACGATACGGCGATGTTGGTCATCGTCGCGCCGCTTTATGTGCCACTGGTCATATCGCTTGGTTTCGATCCGATCTGGTACGGCGTTCTCTACACCATCACCTGCCAGATCGCCTACATGACGCCACCGTTCGGCTACAACCTTTTCCTGATGCGCGCCATGGCGCCGAAAGAAATCACGC
>JAJFGM010000688.1 GCA_021776145.1 Kiloniellaceae bacterium
TTAGGTTCGGGTGGTTGGTTTCCTTTGCGCTGCGAAACCCGATGATACGAATTTCGCAGTCGAATGCGCGCCAAGCTTCGCCATAGAAAATGTGATTGCAGCTATGCCAGTCTTATCCTGGCGCGAAGCGTCGGTCCAGTCGGCACAGGTCCTGGCCTGAAGGCAGCCCAACTTCGAGGTGGTTCGGTCCGGTCTTGAAGTGGTTCGGCGGCGGCGCGCGCTTTGGGTCAGATATTGAACCCGCGTAGGATCGCTGTAGTCGTTCGTTCGGCAGAAGCTAAGGCGCCCGTAGCATCGTGCAACATTCCGATCGCCTAACGCTGATCCGGTTCGATGAGAATTGCCGCAGGCGATTTATCATTCCGGAAAATCTGCTCTAACTTGTTAAGTGTACAGCGGATTCACGCGGTTGGGCCGTTCTGATCCCCTAAGGCGGCGGGATACGGCGGCGCCATCCATTCCCCCAGGGTGGGCTCAACGGCCCTGTCACACGCGGTTCGGGATGCTATTGCACCACGCTAGCGGACATGACCGGATACTATATGAGTGAACCACAACAGTAGAGCGGTCTCGTTCCGCAAGCGTCTCGGTCGGCCCCGCCAGGCATCCGCCTGTTCTCGACAACCTTCGCGAGGGCACAGGCGGCTCTAATAATTGGGCCATACTACAAATAAATATATCGAATACTGAAAACTTAATAAAATACTCCCTTGTAATTCCAAAATATTTGTAATCATGCTATGGATTCAGTGTAATAAAAATCTATAGTAAATATCTTAAACGTCACCACATAACCCAAAGCAGCGAATTATCGCCTGCATTTGAGAAAGAAATTTTTTATGTCCTTCAAGAAATTTTCCTCGGCGCAAAGCGCAGCGAGTACCAACGAGCCAGACCAAAAAGCCCCACAGGCAGCCGCGCTGCCGGCCGCACAACCAGCCGCGCAGCCAGCCGCGCAGCCAGAGAAGAAGCAGTCTGACGCCGGGCCCGCGCCTAAGTCGTAGCAACTGGAACGGAGGGGGCCTGGTCTTCCTCCGTCGCATCTCACTTCGACGGAGAGGCTGCCAAGCAGGAGGCGGTGATGATCGAGCGTACAAGCAAGAGCACGGTGACCTTCAGAAGGCCCTTTGTCCTTGGTGGTTTCGACAAGGTGCTGCCCGCTGGAACTTACAAAGTAGAAACCGACGAGGAGCTTCTCGAAGGGCTTTCGTTTTCCGCATACCGGCGGGTACTGAGCACGATCCATCTGCAAGCGATGTCCGGTCGACCAGGCGTCACGCAGGTACTGACAATCGATCCGAGAGAGCTGGACGCTGCCGTGCAGCGCGACGAGGCACCGGAAGAGACCGCGGTTGCCCAGAAGGCCAATTAAGAGACAGGGATAGGGGCGCCGGGACCGCGCCAGTTTGATGGTTCCGATTTTCGGCTCATTGAATGAACCGCACTCAGGGGGCTGAATTACACTAGATACAAATGATTAGAGTCCTGATTCTGAAGCTCAATCACTTGGATTTCAGAATCAGGACACGAGGAAGCATCCGTATCCGCGCCATCGATCGAGACGAAGTCAAAGGGGTGATTTCTCATCCAGGGCAAACACGCGGCGCGCGCGTTTGCACAATGAACGTTTGGCCAATGCGCGCAGGGCGACAGCCCCGCGCGTGAGTTCAGGCATTTTCAAGAAGGTGCATCTCCATGTCATCTCAAGACGGTAGAGGCGGCCCCTGGGGCGGTGGTAGCAACCCTGGCCCCGATATTGAAGAACTTGTCCGGCAAGGGCAGGCGCAGCTCAAGCAGATCCTGCCCGGCGGCGGCCGGCGCGGCGTGTTCATTCTCGCCATTCTCGCGTTGATCGGCTTGGGTGCATGGACATCCTATTACACGGTACCGAGTGACTCTGTCGCTGTGGTCCAGCGTTTCGGCAAATATCTAAAGGATGTTCCGCCAGGGCTGCATTTCAAGCTACCGCTTGGCATTGACGTGGCCACGATCGTTCCCGTCAAACGCCAGTTGAAGCAAGAGTTCGGCTTCTCGACGCCCGGCGGCGGGGATCCCTACCAGGGGTCCCGTCCCCGTGACGGAAAACGGGAAACCGAGATGGTGACCGGCGATTTGAACGCCGCACTGGTGGAATGGGTTGTGCAATATCGCATCTCCGACCCCGTCAAATTTCTCTTCGAAGTCCGCGAGCCGAGTGAAACTCTACGCTATGTCTCGGAATCCGTGATGCGCGAAGTGGTCGGCGATCGTACGGTCGACGAGGTCATTACCATTGGCCGACAGGAAATCGAATCGGAAGCGCTAGTCAAGATGCAGGCGCTCTCGACCAAATACGCCATGGGCATCAGCATCGATCAGGTGCAATTGAAAAACATCAACCCACCGCAGCCAGTGCAGGAGTCGTTTAACGAGGTCAACCAGGCGCAGCAGGAGAAAGAAAAACTGATCAACGAAGCCCGCCGCGACTACAACAAGGTGATTCCCCTGGCCGAGGGCGAAAAGGATCAGCGCATCCGCGAGGCGGACGGTTATCGTCTCAAGAGGATAAATGAAGCGGAAGGCGATGCCGCCCGATTCAGCGCCTTGTTGGCTGAATACAGCAAGGCTCCGGAGGTTACACGTCGCCGCATCTATATCGAAACCCTGCAGGACGTCATGCCGGGCGTACGCTCCAAGATCGTAGTCGATGAAACGACGCGCAGCATCCTGCCACTGTTGAATCTCAGTTCCCAGACGGAAGACAAACCATGAAAAGAGCCGCGCTGATCGCAATTCTGGCGGTTCTGGGTCTGGCGACCTTCCTCTCGATGAGCTCGACCTATACCGTGAGCGAAGTCGAGCAAGTGATTATCACCCAGTTCGGCAAGCCGGTCGGCGTTCCCGTGACGACCGCCGGTCTCAAATTCAAGCTGCCCTTCGTTCAGGATGTCAATGCGATCGACAGGCGGGTTCTTGAGTGGGACGGCAGTCCGTCGGATATGCCCACCAAGGACAAGCTTTACATCTCGGTCGACCTCTTCGCGCGCTGGCGGATTACAGAGCCGCTCCAGTACTTTCTACGGCTCCGCGATGAACGCAGCGC
>JAJFGM010000689.1 GCA_021776145.1 Kiloniellaceae bacterium
CTGCTGCCGCGCTTCGGCCGGCGCGTCTACCTCATCGGCTCCAACTACATCTGGGGCTGGGAGGTCAACCGCGTGGCGCGCGAGCTGATCCAGGCCTGCGGCGGCGAGGTCCTCGGCGAACGCTACCTGCCCTTCGATTCCACCGACGTCGAGCGTTCGATCGAGGAAATCCGCGCCACCGGCGCCGACTTCGTGCTCAACAACCTGGTCGGCAGCACCTCCTACGTCTTCCTCCAGGCCTATCATCGCGCGGCGCGGGACGACCCCAGCTTCGCACCGGAACGGCGACCGGTGGTCAGCGCCAATCTGACCGAGGCCGAACTCGACCTCGTCGGTTTCGAGGCCGCCGCCGGGCATCTCTCGAGCGCCATCTACTTCGACAGCCTGGATACGCCGCAAAGCCGTGCCTTCGTCAAACGCGTGCGCGCCAAGTTCGGGCCGCAACGCCGCGTCTCGGCCTATGTGGTCAACGCCTATAATGCCGTGCGCCTGCTCGCCGAATCGATCCGCACAGCCGGCAGCGACGATATCGAGGCGGTGAAGAGCGCGCTCGCCGCGCTGACCTTCGAAACGCCGCTGGGGCCGCTGCGCATCGACGGACACACGAACCATGCGGCGCTGCGCCCCTATATCGGCCGTTTCCAGGCCGACGGCACGGTCGAAATTGTCGAGGCCGAGCCGGAACCCATTCCCGCCGACCCCTATCTGGTCGACTTCGACGCCGCGGCCCTGGCGCGCGAGATCGCCGGCAGCGGAGCCGGACATCGCGGCCAGCCGAACCTAAGGCTGGTCAAATGAGCGGCCGCGGCGAACGACCCCGGGCCGTGGGCCTGAGCAACTTCCGCGGCGCGCGGGTCGTCCTCGTACACCGCGACGACGCGGCGGCACGCAAGCTGAAACGCCAATTGGCGCGTCTTGGCATCGACTGCATCGGCGCCTGGCCGCGGCTCGAGGCGCTGCCCGAGGACACCGCCTTTGTGTTCTTCGACGGCGACAGCTGTTACGACGGCGTCTTCCCCTGGGCTCCCGGCGCGGCACCGCTGCCGCTGATCGCGTTGATGGGATCGGAAGCGCCGGGGCGCCTGGAATGGGTCCTGGCCCAGGGTATCGCGGCACACCTGGTCAAGCCGATCCAGGCGACCGGCGTCTTCTCCGCCCTGGTCATCGCCCAACACAGCTTCGAGCGCGACAGCCAGCGCGCGCGCGAGGCCTCGGCCCTGGCCGAACGTCAGCGCCGCCGCCCGGACGCGACGAAAACCGTCAGTACGGCGGTTGCCGCCCTCATGCGCCTGGCCGGGCTGGAAGAGGAGGCCGCCTATGCTTGCCTGCGCTCGGCCGCCATGCAGCGCCGGGTCAGCATCGAAGAGCTTTGCGACAGCGCCGACACGACAACACTGCGGCGCATTGCCCGGGGACGCGGCGCCCGGCTTGGCCGGGCGTAAGGGGTCCGGCATGAAGGGCGGGGGCATGAGGGGCTGCGGCATGAAGGGCTGGGGCAAGAAGGGCTGGGGCATGAAGGGCTGGGGCATGAGAGACGGGGCATGAGAGTCCTGACCGCCCTGTTGCGCCGCGGGCTGTCGCTCTTCGGCCTCGTCGTCATCGCCATCGTCGTGACCCTGGCGGTCTTCGCGCCCCTGGTCGCGCCCTTTTCGCCGGACGAGCAGTTCTTCGACGGCCTGACCCTGGAAGGCGCGCCTCTGCCGCCCAGCGAGACCTTCTGGCTTGGCACCGACCTGCTCGGCCGCGACCTGCTCAGCCGCCTCATCCACGGCGCCCGCACCTCGCTGATCATCGGCATCGTTGCCAACGGCGTCGCGGTTCTGACCGGGGCGGCGGTGGGCATCACCGCCGGTTTTCTGCGCGGCGCGGTCGGCGCCATCCTGATGCGCTTCACCGATCTGATGATGGCCTTTCCGGCGCTGCTGCTGGCCATCGTTCTGGCCGCCCTGTTCAAGCCCAGCCTGTGGATCGTCGCCCTCGTCATCGCCATGGTCAACTGGGTGCAGGTGGCGCGCGTCGTCTACAGCGAGACCATATCGCTGGCCGAACGCGACTTCGTCGTCGCCGAGCGCAGCCTTGGCGCCTCGCCCTTGCGCATCCTGGCGCACCACATCGCGCCTCACCTGGTCTCGACACTGCTGGTCTGGGCCACCCTCGGCATCGCCACCACCGTGTTGCTGGAGGCGACACTCAGCTATCTCGGCGTCGGCGTGCAACCGCCGACACCGAGCTGGGGCAACATTATCTTCGAGAACCAGACCTACTTCGCCACCGCCCCTTGGCTGGTCTTCTATCCCGGCCTGGCCATTCTCGGCCTGGCGCTGGCCTTCAACGTTGTCGGCGACGCCCTGCGCGACGTGCTCGACCCAACCCTGAAGGGGCGCAGCACATGAATTCGCCGCGCCGCAATCATGGGGAGCCGGGCTGATGGCCGCCTATGTCCTGCGCCGTCTGCTGGAAGCCGCGTTGATCCTGGTCGGCGTCAGCCTGGTCACTTTCATCCTCTTGTACCTGGTGCCGGCCGACCCGGCGCGGCAGATCGCCGGACGCAGTGCCACGGCGGCAACGGTCGAGAACATCCGCGAGCAGCTCGGCCTCAACCTTCCGATCTGGGAACAGTACGGCCGCTACTTCTGGGGACTCATTCAGGGCGATCTCGGCCGCTCCTACGCGCAGAAGACCGAGGTCGGAGTGTTGATCTGGTCGCGCCTGCCGGCAACGCTGCTGCTGATGGTCGCCGCCATCACCGCCGAGCTGGTGATGGGCGTGACGCTGGGGGTGCTGGCCGCCGTCGGGCGGCGCACGGCACTCGATCAGATCCTGATGGTGGTCTCCTTTGTCGGCGTCTCGGCACCGCAATTCGTCGTCGGCATCCTGCTGCTGTACGTTTTCGCCGTGCAGCTCGCCTGGTTCCCCATCGGCGGCTACGGCACGCCAGCGCACCTGGTGCTGCCGGCGATGACCCTGGGCATTCTCGGCGCCGGCTGGTACGCCCGCATGATGCGCTCGTCCATGCTCGACGTCTTGAACCAGGACTACGTGCGCACCGCCCGGGCCAAGGGCCTGGGCAAGCTGCGCGTCGTGCTGCGCCACGCCGTGCCCAACGCCCTGTTGCCGATCATCGCCATGATCGGCCTCGACATCGGCATCTTCATGAGCGGCATCGTCGTCGTCGAATCGGTGTTCGGCTGGCCCGGCATCGGCCAGCTCGCCTGGCAGGCCATCCAGCGCGTCGACATCCCGATCATCATGGGCGTCACCCTGGTTGCCGCTTTCGCCATCGTGCTGGGCAACCTCCTGGCCGACCTCGTCGCATTTTTCCTCGACCCGAGAATTAAACTGAGATGACTGCCTGTAAATCAAACCAAGCAAAAAAAGGGAGAACCGTTATGAAAAAATACCTCTTGGCCGGCATCGCCTCTATTGGCCTTGTCGCAGCACTGGCGCTGCCCGCCCAGGCGCAGAACCAAGGCGGCGCCATGACCGTCTCCTATAAGGACGACGTCTCGACGCTCGACCCCGCCATCGGCTACGACTGGCAGAACTGGTCGATGATCAAGAGCCTCTTCGACGGCCTCATGGACTACAAGGCCGGCACCACCGAGTTGGTGCCCGACCTGGCCGAAAGCTACGAGATCTCGCAAGACGGTCTGGTCTACACCTTCAAGCTGCGCCAGGGCGTCAAGTTCCACAACGGCCGCGAGATGACCGCCGACGACGTCAAGTACTCGCTCGAGCGCACGATCAATCCGGAGACCCAGAGCCCCGGCGCCGGCTTCTTCGGTGCCATCGCCGGCTTCGACGAACTGAACGGCGGCTCGGCCGACTCGCTGAGCGGCGTTGAGGCGCCGGATGCCTCGACCGTGCGCATCACCCTGTCGCGGCCCGACGCCACCTTCCTGCACGTCATGGCTTTGAATTTCGCCTCGGTTGTGCCCCAGGAAGAGACCATGAAACACGGCGCCGACTTCGGCAAGAACCCGGTCGGCACCGGCGCCTTTCGCATGGCCGAGTGGAAGGCCGGCCAGTACGTGCGCTTCGAACGCAACACCGATTACTACCACGCCGGCATTCCGCGCCTCGACGCCATCACCTTCGAGGTCGGGCAAGAGCCGATCGTCGCTCTGCTGCGCCTTGAGCGCGGCGAGATCGATATCGCCGGTGACGGCATCCCGCCCGCCAAGTTCCTGCAGGTCAAGGACGACCCCAAGTTCAAGGACCTGATCATCGAGGGCAGCCAGCTGCACACCGGCTACGTCACCATGAACGTCAAGATGAAACCCTTCGACGACGTGCGGGTGCGC
>JAJFGM010000690.1 GCA_021776145.1 Kiloniellaceae bacterium
GAACTCGCTGCTGGATATGTTGAGCTGGGTTTCGCCGGGGAGCATTTCGTCCTTGGGCACGTATTGGCCACGGTCCTGGACATAGACCATCTCCTGGAAAGGCATCATCTCGATGCCGAGTTCTCCTTGCAGCGATCGCAGCAGATCCTGGGCCGCATAGGGTTCGTAGAAAGGTTTGCCGGCGCTGTCGTTACCGGGCCCGGCGTGGTCGCGGCCGACAATAAAGTGTGTGCAGCCATAGTGTTTGCGGATGATGGCATGCCACACCGCCTCACGCGGTCCAGCCATGCGCATGGCCAGCGGCAAGATGCTCAACAAGGGGGTTTGCTCGGGATAGCGTTTCAGGATGTGTTCATAGCAACGCACCCGCGCGAAGTGATCTATGTCGCCGGGCCGGGTAATGCCGACAACGGGGTGAATCAGCAGATTGGCCTCGGCCATCTGGGCGGCGCGGAAGGTCAGCTCCTGGTGCGCCCTATGCATCGGATTGCGCGTCTGGAAGGCGACGATGCGCGACCAGCCCCATCGCTCGAAGCGCCGCCTGAGGTCCGCGGGCTCGTCGCGCAACTGCTTGAAATCGTAGTCGACCGGACGCTGCACGCCCTTGAGACGGCCGCCGACGTAGACCGGATGCGTGCGGTTGAGCAGATGGTCGACGCCTGGATGGGCCTGGTCGGTGCTGCCGAATACGGCTTGCGCCTCTGCCGCGTGGTCCGGCCGCCAGATCGATGAGACGGTCATCACCGCGACCAGTTGGCCTTCCGGATCGGCCAGCGAGAGCAGGGTGCCGACTTCCAGGTTTTCGGCCGCCGCCTCGGTCACGTCCAAGGTGACGGGAATCGGCCACAGGATCCCATCTGCCAGACGCATGCCCTTGAGAACGCAGGCGTAGTCTTCTTCGCCGAGAAAACCCTCAAGCGGCGAGAAGGCGCCGGTCAGGATCAGCTTGATGTCGCAGAGCTGGCGCGCCGTCAGGTTCCAGGTCGGCAGATCGACCGCCGCCTTTTTTTCGGCCATGATCTGGTCCGCCGGCACATAGAGGACCTTCAACGCGCCGCCATGGGGTTCGATGAGGTTCGTCATCGCGGGAACAGAATATCCAATAGGATGGAAGTCTCCAAATATTCTCTGCCCGCCGGCGGCAAAAATTGAAACGACGCCTCACAAGCATCCATGGCCCCAAGCATTTTGGGGTCGTTCTCTTGCTGGTATACCAGCTATATTGCTGGCAAATGGCGATGAGCCGGCCCCGCCCTCTGCGGCCTGGCGAGCAAAGTGGAGATTCCCCTTATGGAGTTGCGCGGCAAACGCGTTCTCTTGTGCAACTGCGAAGCCAGCATGCCGCTCGATGCCGACCGTTTGGTAGCGGCCTGCCAGGCCAACGGTGCCAGCGGCAAGAGCCTAGTGAACAGCCAGCTCTGCCGAGCTCAGCTCGGCAACTTTCAAGACGCCGTCGCCAGCGGCGCGCCGGTCCTCGTTGCCTGCACCCAGGAAGCGCCGCTCTTTGCCGAAGTTGCCGCCGAGAGCGACCCGCAGGCGCGGGTCTCCTTTGTCAACATCCGCGAGCGTGCCGGCTGGTCCGACGCCGCGGGCACGGCAACGCCGAAGATCGCCGCCCTGATTGCCGAGGCGGCGCTGGATATCGAACCGACGCCGGCAATGGAATTGATCTCGCAAGGGGTTTGCCTGGTCTATGGCAAGGGCGAACAGGCGATTGAAGCGGCCCGGCAACTCAGCGAACATCTCGATGTCACTTTGCTGCTCGAGAGCGACGACGAGGCCCTGCCGCCACCGGTCACCGACTCGCCGATCTTCAAGGGACGCATCGTCGCCGCCAAGGGTCACCTCGGGGCCTTTGGCGTCACCGTCAATGACCACGCTGCGGCCAACCCCTCGTCGCGGGCGCGGTTGGAGTTCGAAGCGCCGCGCGACAACGTCTTCAGCGAATGCGATCTGATCCTCGATCTCAGCGGCGGCACACCCCTGTTCCCCGCCCCGGAAACCCGCGACGGTTACCAGCGGCCGGACCCCGGCGACCCCCTGGCGGTGCAAAAGGCGGTGATGGCGCTGAGCGAAATGGTCGGGGAGTACGACAAACCGCAGTACATCGCCTTCAACGCCGACATCTGCGCCCACGGACGCAGCCGCAAAACGGGCTGCATCCGCTGCCTCGACCTCTGCCCGACCTCGGCTATCACCTCGGCTGGCGATCACGTCGCGATCGATCCCCTGGTCTGCGCCGGTTGCGGGTCCTGCGCCTCGGTCTGCCCGACCGGCGCCGCGACGTATCAGTTGCCGGGTGGCGACAGTCTCTTCGATCGGCTGCGCACCCTGCTCGGTGCCTATGCCAAGGCCGGCGGCGAAGGTGCCGTGCTGCTGCTGCACGACGAGCGCCACGGCGGCGAGATGATTTCCATCATGGCTCGCCTCGGCCGCGGCCTGCCCGATCGGGTTTTGCCCTTTGCGGTCAATGAGGTGACCCAGGTCGGCATCGATTTTTTCGCCGCCGCCTTTGCCTACGGCGCGGCCCAGGTCGCGATCCTGGTCGGGGCGGACAAGCAGGGACGTCTCGAAGGCCTTGCCGCCCAGATCGGGCTTGCCGAAAGCGTCATGGACGGCCTGGGTTACGGTGGCGGACGCATCCACCTGCTCGACCAACCCGATCCGACCGCCGTCGAGGCGGCGCTCTACGGCCTCGACGCGCGCGAAGCGGCTCCGGCCGGACAGTTCCTGGCCCTCGGCGGCAAGCGCAGCCGCGTCATGCTGGCACTCAGGCACCTGCATGCGGAATCGGCGGCCAAACCCGACCACCTGATGCTGGCGCCGGGGGCGCCCTTCGGCGCGGTGGAAATCGATACGGCGGGCTGCACTCTCTGCCTGGCCTGTGTCTCGGCCTGTCCGACCGCCGCCCTGCACGACGACCCGGAACGACCCCTGGTGGCCTTCAGCGAAGAGGCCTGCGTGCAGTGCGGTCTATGCAAGAACACCTGTCCAGAGAGCGTGATCAGCCTGGTGCCGCGCCTCAATTTCACCGAGGCGGCGCGCGGCGCGCAGATCCTGAACGAGTCTGAACCGTTCAATTGTATCCGCTGCGGCACAGCCTTTGGCGTCAAACAGAGCATCGAACGCATCGCCGAACAGCTCGCCGGCAAACACTATATGTTCGCCGAACAAGAGCAGATCGACCGCATCAAGATGTGCGAGGACTGCCGCATCAGCGTGCAGTTCGAGCGCGGCGACAACCCCTTCGCCGGCAAGGATCGCCCACGCATGCACACCACCGACGACGACCTGCGCGAACGTGAGATCGAAGAAGCCCGTGCCAAGCTGTTGAAAGAACGCGCGGAAGAGGCCGGTAAGAACGGCGAAGGCTGATCCGGAAGACGCTGACGAATTTATTTCTTCCCAAGCTCGTGTTACATTCATATTTAATCAGCTTCGGGAATAACTCATGCGGTGCGGCGGCGGTTGGGTCGTCGTGGAACAGATCGGGTGCCGGGCCGAATTCAGCGGCGGCCGGCGGAGTAAGGGATATGACGGTTCGGGTTTTCATCGACGGCGAGGCCGGCACCACCGGCCTGCAGATTCGCAACCGCCTGGAGGACCGGGCGGATGTCACGCTGCTGCAGGTCGAGGAAGCGCGACGCAAGGATCCGGAATATCGCGCCGCCGTCATGAACGAGGCTGACTTGGTCGTGCTGTGCCTGCCCGACGCGGCGGCACGCGAAGCCGTCGGCCTGATCGAAAATCCCGCCGTCAAGCTGGTCGATGCCAGCAGCGCGCATCGCACCGACGCGGATTGGGTTTACGGCTTTCCCGAACTGGACGCGGCGCAGGCCGAGCGTATTGCCGCCGCCCAGCGCGTGACCAACCCCGGCTGCTATCCGACCGGGGCCGTCGGGCTGATCCGGCCGCTGATCGCCGCTGGCCTCTTGCCGGCTGATTTTGCAGTTACGGTCAACGCCGTTTCGGGCTACAGCGGTGGCGGCCGCCAACTGATCGAGACCTACGAAGGCGGCGAGCAAACGCTGGCCTTCAGCGCCTATGGGCTGACCCTGGAGCACAAGCACACCGAGGAAATGCGTGTCCACGCCGGTCTCGACGAGCGGCCGCTATTTATGCCCAGCGTCGGCAACTATCGCCAAGGCATGCTGGTTCAAGTTCCATTGCAGCTCTGGGCCCTGCCCGGTGACTTGACGTCCGCCGGGCTGCGCGAAGCCTTGGCCGACCACTATCGGGGCCAGGCTTTCGTCTCGGTCGCCAGCCTGCGCGAAAGCGACGAGATCGCCCGCCTCGGCCCGGAAGGCCTGAACGGCACCAACGAAATGCGCCTCTTCGTATTCGGCAACGACAATCGTCGCCAGGCGGTTCTTGTCGCCTTGCTTGACAACCTCGGCAAGGGGGCCTCCGGCGCCGCCGTACAGAATCTCAACCTGATGTTGGGACTGGTGCCCGAAAGCGGTTTGATCTCGCGCCGCGCCGCCTAAAGCGGTTCCAGTCGAGCTACAGTCTCGGCGCCATCCCCCAAGGCGACGCTGTTGGCGCTTCACGAGGTCGCCGGGCTGTCGATCACGGCGCTTGGCGGGCCGGCCAGCTCCGCGGCGCCCCACGCCCGATTCTGGCCAGCGATCTTGGCTGCCAGGTCGGCGCCCATCGCGGCATAGAGGCCGGCGCGCAGTTCGCTGTTGCGTTCAAGCAAACCGGCGAGCGCGCCGCCATCCCATTCGATACAGCGCAGCGGCGTTGCCGCGATGACCGTCGCGGTCGCCGAGGCGCCGGTCAGGAAGGCGATCTCGCCGATGAAATGGCCCTGGCGGATACGGGCGATTTCGCCACGCCCCTCCGCCTTGACCGCCGCTTCCCCGCTGCTGACCGCCCGCAAGCGCGACAGCGGCTCGCCTTGGGTCGCCAGCACGGCGCCGGCGGGGTAGTCCCGCCAGGTGCCGCGACGCAAAAGCCGCAGGGTCAATAACACGCCGAGCGCGGCAAAGGTCGTCGCCTTCAGGCTGCCTTCGTCGTCGGAAAGGCGCAACCGGGTGCGCTCATAAATAAGATAAAGGATGTGCCCGGTATTTATGGCGATGAAGGCGATGTCCCAGGCAATGGTTCCCCACAGGGGACCATCCGGCGCCAGAAAGGCGGTCGCCGCGATGCACAGGCTGGCAAGGACCGCCAGACATCGCAACCACAGGATTTCGCGCACCAGAAAGGCGGCGGCGGCGAAGATATAGCTGGCATGCACCAAGAATTGCAGATCAATGGCAAAAGCCTGCATGCCCATTGTTTCGGCGCCTGGCATCGGCCCCTCCCCGGATCGTTCGCGGTTCGCGCTTTGCACGATCATATGGGAAGGCGGTGCAGAGCACAGTACCCTCGCCGGTCAACTTCTTCGTGAGCGGGCTCGGCCGGCGCCGGCCCCCTTCGTTGGGAGTGGCGGTGCCGGCCGGATCACCCGACTAGAGCGGATCATATAGTTTGAGCGGCTTCACCGGATCAATGGATCGCTACCTGCGATTCCATGTGACCCGGATCTGCTTTAGGCCGCGTAATTAGGTCCTAATCGTCGCTATCTTTTTCGTTTCCGCTGTGCCGGCGATGGCCACGCTCGTGATCTTCGGGCGAAAGCGCACCGTCGCCGTTACGATCGAAGCGCTCGACCGCCTGCTTAAAGGGGCTCTGGAATTCCTCCAGGGTCACCGTCGCGTTACCGTCGGCATCCAATTGCTGGAAGTGATCAACCATGCGCTCGCGCATGAAATCGCTCCATAGTGCCGCGAATTCCTCCAGCCCTAGCTCGCCGTTGGTATCGGCGTCGAAGCTGGTGAGGCGCGTCTTGATGGCGTTGTCGATTTCCGCCTGGGTCAGTTTACCGTCCTGGTCGCCATCCAAGATTTTCATCACCTTCCCCATCATGGCGCCACCGTGGGGGCCACCCATATGGCCACCCATGTGGCCGCCCATGTGGGAACCGCCATGCATGCCGTGGAAACCGGAAGCATAACCGTCACGGCCGGCATAGCTGGCCGCCCCCAAAGCCGCGGTGCCCAGTGCCAGCACCACCGCACCGATGATCACAGTTTTCTTTTTCATCTCGTTCCTCGTCCAAATCTGATTGCGATGAGCGAGATATAGGAG
>JAJFGM010000070.1 GCA_021776145.1 Kiloniellaceae bacterium
GCTCGTGGTCCTTTTTCAGGAAAAAAGGGCGCGGATCCCGCAGCCGCAGTTCGCGATGATCAGGAAGGCCGCGACCCTGGCCAAGCGATCGGGGACCAAGACCGTTACCGTCATTGCCCGGACGCCGCGGTCCAATTCAGACGAATATGAGGTTCGCCTCGCCCTCCGCCGCGCCGAGGCCGTCGCCAAGGCGCTCCGGCACCAGGGCGTGCGCAGCGACCGGATCCGCACCATCTATCTGAGCGATTCGGAGGCACCCGCCAAAGCCCATCGGCTGACGCCGCGGGTCACCAGCCAACGGGCCGAAATCGTCATCAACTGAGCCAGGCCGCGGACCAGAACGCGGCGCGCGCTGCATCCGATTTCCTAAATCGTCCGTATACGGAATGCTGGACAATTGGCGGCGATCGCCTAACTTCGGTCCCGTCCATTGTGATTTGGGAACTGCCCCGACAGCCAACATGTATAGCGAAACCACCAACGAAATTGCCGTCACCGTGGAACCGACGTTCCTCGAAGACCAGTCCGCTCCGGAGGACGGCCGATATGTGTGGGCCTACCAGATCCACATCGAGAATCGGAGCGAGCGCGTCGTCCAGTTGATCAACCGTCATTGGAAGATTACGGACGGCAGCGGCCGCCTGCAGGAAGTGGATGGGCCGGGTGTCGTCGGCGAGCAGCCGGTACTCAAACCCGGCGAAAGCTTCGAATACGCCAGCGGCTGCCCCCTGGCCACGCCGACCGGTTTCATGGTCGGCACTTACGAAATGGAATACGAGAACGGCGAGCGTTTCGACGTGCGCATTCCTATGTTCTCGCTCGACAGCCCGCACACCCCGGCCGTCGTCCACTAACGACGCTCGCATCGGCCGCGTGCTAGTCTCCGCCCGACAATAGCCTGTGGGAACGACGCCGTGACGGCAAATCCAGTACGACATGAAGACCCGGCCGCGGACGGCGCCCGGCCGACGCGCGAGGAAGCCGAGAAGGCGGTTCGGGTGCTGCTGGGATGGGCCGGTGACAATCCCGATCGCGAGGGGCTGCTCGATACGCCCGCACGCGTCGTTCGCGCCTACGAGGAGTTTTTCGCGGGCTACGGCGTGGACCCCGAGGACTTCCTGAAACGGACCTTTTCCGAAACTGAGGGTTACGACGAAGTCGTGGTCCTGCGCGATATCCGCTTCGAATCCCATTGCGAACACCACATGGCGCCGATCATTGGCAAGGCGCATGTAGGCTATCTGCCCAAGCGCCGAGTCGTTGGCATCAGCAAGATCGCCCGGCTCGTCGAGGTGTTCTCGAAGCGTTTGCAAATCCAGGAAAAGCTGACCGCGCAGATCGCCAACACGATCGATCAGGTGCTGGAGCCACGCGGCGTCGCCGTCGTCATCGAGGCGACTCACCAGTGCATGACAACTCGCGGCATTCATAAGCCGGGCGCGAGCCTGATGACCAGCCGCATGCTGGGCGCGTTCCGCGAGGACCCGACGACGCGCCGGGAGTTTCTCGCGATGATTGGCAAGTCGGGCGGTGTGTAGGCCGGGGCCGCTTCCGCGCCGGTCACGATAGCCCTATAGTCCCCAAGCCGTTCGCGGCACCCTGCGAACCAACGATCGCGCGATTGTGCTCGACCTCCGGCCGGTCCTCTTCATCTGCGGCGTTATCCTCTCCATTCTCGCGGCGCTGATGTGCATTCCGGCCGCGGTGGACCTCGCTGCCGAAAATGCCGGATGGCGCGGGTTCCTGCGCGCCGCAGCGGTGACGCTGTTTGTCGGCGTGGCGCTGATGCTCGTCACCAAGGCCGATCAAATTCGCCTGCAGCTCCGGCAGGCCTTCGCGTTCACGACCCTGAGCTGGCTCTTGGTCGCGGCCTTCGCAGCGTTGCCTTTCATGTTTTCGTCGCCGGGCATGAGCGTGACCGATGCCTTCTTCGAATCGATGTCCGGGATCACGACCACTGGCGCGACGGTCATAGCCGAGCTCGACCGCTCGACCGCTGGTCTGCTTCTGTGGCGCGCGATGCTCCAATGGCTCGGTGGCATCGGTATCATCATCTTCGCCTTGGCTTTCCTGCCCATGCTGAAGGTCGGCGGCATGCAGCTGTTCCGGACCGAGGCGTTCGACACGCCTGAGAAAGTGCTGCCGCGCGCCGCCCAGCTCGCCGCCGGCATCGGCGGCATTTATGTGGGTTTCACGATCGTCATTTTCGCCGCGCTGTGGATCGCCGGCATGTCCGGCTTCGATGCGCTGTGCCATGCACTGACCTCGATCGCCACGGGCGGCTATTCCACCCGCGACGCTTCGATCGGCGCCTTCTCGGAACCGGCAATTCACTGGATTATCGTGGCGGCGATGATCGCCGGCTGCCTTCCGTTCGTCTTCTATGTCGACGCCGTCCGCGGCAAGTTCGCCCCGATGGCCCGGGACAGCCAAGTGCGCACGTTCCTAGCGGTACTGGGCGTGGCAATCCTCGTCGTTGCCATTTGGCTGTGGGCGATGCGTGACGAGCCAGGCTACCTGGCCGTGCAGAAGGCGGCCTTCAATGTGACTTCGGTGATGACCGGGACCGGTTATGCCTCGGACAATTACGATCTGTGGGGTGGCTTTCCGGTGGTCGTGTTGTTCGGGCTTATGTTCGTCGGCGGCTGCGCAGGCTCGACCACGTGCGGGATCAAGATCTTCCGTTTTCAAGTCGCCTATGCCGTCGGCAAGGCTCAGATCAAGCGCCTGATCCAGCCCCATGGCGTCTTCCTGCCCTACTACAACCACCGGCCGGTTTCAGACGAGGTGGCGGCGTCGGTGATGGGCTTCTTCCTCTTCTTCGTCCTCAGCTTCGGTGCCTTGGCTCTGGCCCTGGGTGCAACCGGCCTGGACACGATCACCGCCCTGTCCTCCGCGGCATCGGCGATTGCCAATGTCGGGCCCGGTTTTGGACCGGTCGTCGGGCCGGCCGGCAATTTTGCTTCGTTGGACGACTCTGCGAAATGGATTATGTCGGCGGGCATGCTTGTCGGCCGCCTGGAAGTGTTCGCCGTTTTCATCCTGTTCGTCCCGTCCTTCTGGCGGAGCTGAG
>JAJFGM010000691.1 GCA_021776145.1 Kiloniellaceae bacterium
GTATTGAAGATGGCGAAAAAATCGAAACCGGTCAGGCGTCCGTCGCGCGCCGCGCCAACGCGCAGCTTTATCTCGGCCGGGTGCCGCTTGGTCGTCGACTGCATGGATTCCGGTCGCGTATAGACGATGCGCGCCGGACGCCCCAGCTTCCAGGCCGCCAGGGCAACAAAGGGCTGCAGCGAGATATCCAGTTTCGAGCCGAAGCCGCCGCCGCAGGCCGTCGGAACGACCCGTACTTGATCCAGCGGCATTCCCATGATGCGAGCCAAGGCATCGCGGTCCATATGCGGCGCCTGCGTACAGGCATGAACTTCCAAGCGATCGCCGACGCGGCGCGCGAAGCCGGCCTCCGGCTCGATATAGGCGTGCTCGACAAAAGGCGTTTCGAAATTTCCTTCGACGACCAAGACGGCCGCCGCGAAACCTTGTTCGAGGTCACCGCGTTCGACGAAACCTTCGGTCAGCACATTGCCGGGGCGCCCGGCGTGCAGTGGCGGCGCGGTGGACGCTTGGGCCGCTTCGGGGTTTAGCAGCGGATCGAGCTCTTGCCAGGAGACCGGCAAGTCTTCGAGGTCGAGGTCAGCCATGGGGGCGGCCTCGCCAACGACGAGGGCAACGGCCTCGCCACGAAAGCGGCAGACCTGCTCGGCGAACACCGGCTGATCGACGAAGCCTGGAATGACGCCAAAGCTGTTCTCGCCCGGTACGTCCTTGGCCGAATAAACAGCAAGGATCCCGGGGCGCGCAGCCAGGAAGGCATCAATATCGCCGAGCGCGAAGCGCGCCGCATGGTGCGGCGAACGCAAAACCCTTACGACGAGCGCCGCTTCGGGGGCTTCATCGGCCGCGAAAAGGTCCTTGCCGGTTACCTTGACCATGCCGTCGAGCTTGCGGATCGAAGCGCCGACGGCACAGCCGGCAAGCGGCACGCACTCCGCGGGAGTTGGGTCGCCGGCATGCAGGACCGCCGCGACGATCTTTTGATATCCAGTGCAGCGACAGAGCACACCGCTAAGGGCCTCTTCCACCTCTGCCCGGCTGGGACAGGGCGTCGCGTCCAGCAGCGCCGCCGCCGCGACCAACATGCCGGGCGTGCAGATGCCGCACTGTGCCGCGCCGTAGTGTAGAAAAGACTCCTGCAGCCGGCTGAGGCTTCCCGCGATACCCGCCAAATCGGTGGTCGCCAAATCCGTGGCCGCCAAATCCGTGGCCGCCAAATCCGTGGCCGCCAAGCCCGCGACAGTCGTCACCTTGCGGCCCTCGACCTGTGCCGCCGCTACCATGCAGGCACACACGACGTCGCCGTCCAGGCGCACCGTGCAGGCGCCGCAGTCGCCGGCATCGCATCCGACTTTCGTACCGGTCAGGCCAAGACGATCTCGCAGCACGGACGACAAACGCTCCCAGGGCGCGGCCTCGACAAGGACAGCGCGGTCATCGACCGTGAAAGAGATCTGTTGCGTCACCCAGCTCATTCCGGCACCACCAGGCATTGCCCAAGACACCGTTTCACCAATTCCCGCGCCGCCTCGCGGCGGTAGTGCGCCGGCGCCCGAACATCATCGATTGGGCTCAGCGCCGTAAAATGCTCGGGTTTAACAAGGGACCGCTGGGCGTCATCCATCGGTGACCCCAGCAGCGCCTTTTCCAGTGCCGTCAGGCGCTGCGCGACCAGCGAACAGGCACCCACCGCCACCGCCGCCGCGACACATTCGCCGGTCGCGCCACGCTCGAGGCGCGCCGCCACCATGGCAATTGAAATGACGAGGTATCTACGGGCTCCGAGTTTGAGGAATCCGCTGCGGCCCGTCGCCGCTTGTTTGGGAACGACGACCGCCGTAACCAATTCGTCCGGGCGGCGCTGGGTTTGCCGATTGCCGGTGATAAATTCGGCAAGCGGTAGACACCGCGTGGCATGCAGACTGGATAGTTCAACCTTGGCATCGAGGATCAAAAGCGCCGGCACACCGTCGGCCGCGGGGGACGCGTTGCAGAGATTGCCGGCCACCGTTCCGACGTTCTGGATCTGCGGCGAGCCGACTTCGCGCGCCGCCAGTTTCAGGGCATCGAACGCCGGCGGCAGATCGGCGCGCAAGACGTCGGTCCAGGTCGTCAAGGCACCAATGCGCCAAGTCTCCGCGTCTTCCCGAATGCCCCGCAGCTTGCCTAGTCTGGAAAGGTCGAGGATTGAATTGCGGACTGGTTTGTCACCCAGGGCGGGATAAAAATCGGTGCCGCCCGCGAGCAGGGACCACGTCCGACTTTGTAGGTGCCGCAGCGCCTCGTCGACACTTTCCGGCCGTAGATAGGACACCCCTCGCCCTCCAATCCGGCATTCTTATTTCATTTGTATACTAATGTAATTGCCGCCGTGAGCGCCTGTCAAGATCGATCCCGCCGGGCCTCGCATCATCAGAGACCGGGAGGTGTCACGCCTCAGCGATCCGGGCCATAGTCCTCGGGTATCGCCGAGACCTTGCCTTCACCGGAGAAAAGCCCGCGCAGGAAACCCGGTGCCAGGGCCGACAACGGGTTAACCTTGATCTTGGGATCTGCCAGATCGCCGCGAAGCGAATAGGTGACGGCGAGAATACCCTCGCCCTCGCCACCAACAAGGATGGGTCCCAGTAAAGGTATGCCGCCCAGCAAACGGTTGACGGCATAGGCGGGAACCAGCGTGCCCTGAAGATCGGCAAGGTTGCTGTCGAAGTCGACGCTGCCCTTCGCGGTCAGACCGAGCGACCCGCCATAGGCGCGGATTAGATCGCTGCTGGCCAGCCCGTCTTCGAGTTTAAAACTCCCGACCAGGCGTTGGAAGACGAGACCCTTGCCGCGCATGACTTCCTGAACACCGGTCAGCGACGCGATGTTCAAGATGCGCGCCATCAAGGGCGCTTCTACGATCTTGAAATCCCGGGCTTCAATGCGCGCCGTCAGGATATGGCGCGGCAGCGGCCCGTCGCTGCGGCCGGAGATTTCCAACCCTCCGCCGATAATCTCGTCCTTGACATCCATGGCGCGCAGAGCCGACCCCAGGTCGTCACTGACGACGAGCAACGTCTGGCTACCCTCGCCATCGGGGCCGAATTCGATCCGCAACAAATGGTCGAGCAGCTTTTCGGCGTTCACCGCATCTGTTTCTGCCGCGGGTGTCTCGGCGTTGGCATAAACCAGCAGTTCCTCGGGCACGTATCCGGTGAAATAGATCTGCCGCCAACCTTCATGAGTTCGCTCCAGCTTTAGGCTGACGTTCTCGAAATAGCGGTCTTCGGCAAAAAAGACCGCGTCGATCTTTTCCGCCGATAGCGTGAAGGGTGTGAAGTCTTTTTGAACGGCGTTGCGGTCCAGGGATTTTTCATCAGCGGCCGGCTGACCTTCGGCGCGGACTCCGCTTGCGGCGCCCTCGCCCTCTTTGCTATCCGCGACCGAGTCTTCCGCCAGGAAATACTTGGCATCGAGAATACCGCCACCGATGTTGACGTCGAAACTCCCGCCGCGCCTCAGCAACGTTACCCCGGTCAGGGTCGATCCGCCGAACTCCAACTCGACGAACTCGAAACGCTCGATATCGTTACCCTGTTCGCCGGGCCAGGCTTCGCCGAGCAACTGCAGGGCTCCGGCCCGCACCAGGATGTTCTTGTAGGAAACGATGCGGTCATCGACCAAATTGGCCTCAAAATGGGCCTCGCCGGGTTGGCCGGGTTCCTTTGACCATGATATCGCGGGCACATCGAGTGTGGCCTCGGCTAGGTTCACCGCCGCCTTCAACTGGCCGAATTGGCCACGCGCTGTATAGATCACCTCGGCCGAGACCGGGCCAGTCATGACGTCCCCGAGATCGACTCCGAAGTTCTTTCGTTGCGCCTCGTTGATGTCCGGAATCAGCGCCTTAAGGAAGGTCGTGTATTCGCCTTCGTCGGTGAAGTTCTCGCTCCAGTCCGCCTGCATCGGGACATCGCCGAGTTGCAAGGGACCAACGACGCGCATGCCCTCTTTGGTCAGGCTCAGTGCCAGTTGTCCACCGCTCATATCGGCGCCGAACAACAGCCCCTTGATACCAACGTCGGTCATGTCGGCCTGGGCGGTTATGGCAATGTCGTCGAAGCCCAGATCAGCCAACAGAGGAAAGGCAAACGAAAGACGCGACTTTGCCTGTCCCAGCGATCCGGCCGGCGTGATTCCCAGGCTCGACAGGAGATCGAGCCGTTCGTGATCAAGAAGCAGCAGCGCATCGGCGACCGGTCCCGACACGGTGGCATCGATCTGCATATCCTCGGTCGCCGAGGGATCGACCCGGGAGGCCTCGAGGCCGGAAATAATAACGGTTGAATCCTCGACCTGCAGGCCGTCGAGATGGCCGCTGCCAGCGGCGAAAGTGAAGGTGTCCATATCGAATGACGCCGTGCCGGAAACCCCGAGGATCGGTGGCAACGGGCGGAGGAAATGCACTTCCAGATCACGATAATCGAGACTGCCGCCAAGGTCGCTGAGCAGGGGCCGCGAAAAATCACTGCCGGCAAAGCTCAGCTTGACTCGCGCCGCGGCGCGTTCGGCTATCCCGTCCGTCAGGTTTTCGACAATCCAGCCACGAGCATTGACGGCGAGACTCTCCGGCCAATAGTGACCCAGTTCGGCAATCGGCACGGCGGCGGCTTCAACGTCCGCTTCAATCGCGACATTGGCCGCAAAGCCGGGTGTGTCGCTGGTCACCGTGCCGACCAGGGACAGGGTCGGGCCGCCGTCTGCCGTGCCAAATGCGATCTCGGCCTTTCGCACATCGATGCGCGGCTCTCGGCCGTCATAGGAACCCTCGAGCTGCAGCGCCTGGAACGGTACGGCGTCTACGATCAGATCAGGCACGGTCAGCTCGCCGGCACCTGCCCTCGCGGCAAAGCGTGCCTCGCCGATCCGACCGTCGAGGTCGAGCGTCGCAGAGACCGTGCCCTCAAGCGCGCTGGCGATACCGCCGACAGGCTCGAGGTCCGGCACGGCTCTGGCGAGGTCGGCCAGATAGAGCCCGGAAAACGATGCGGCGACATCGATGAGCCCCTCGGTCTTGTCGTAGACGAAACCAGCACTCAGGCGCGTACTCTCTTCGCTGCCGGCGAAATCCAGGTCCAGCTCTCCCGCCAGACCAAGGGCGTCGCGCCGCAGCTCGATATCGGCCAAGGGCACTTGCCAGAAACGGCTCATCTTGCGGTCATCGATCGTCACGCGTCCGCTCACAATGCGCACCGCCTGGAGGAACGAAAGCGGACGTTGCGGATCGGGATCTGCCATCAACTCGGCAACCAGACCGGGCAGCGCGGTTGAAAATCCCCGCGGCTTGTCGGTGGCAGCGGACTCCATCTCTTCCAGCCCGACAGGCCCGATCTGGAAGGAACCCGACTTCAAGCGCACCATATGGACGCGAGCGCCGGCGATTTCGACAAGGGTTGGGGCGACCTTGCCCTGCAGAAGCGCGCGCAGGCTGAGACGCAGGGCGACTTCGGGCAAAGTCGCGAAGCGCAGGCCTTCGGCGTTAAGCAATACGACGTCGCGGATGTGCAGATCGACGGAACGTTCCCAACCCGCCCAGGTCAGGACGGTTTCCCCGACCTGCATGCTTCCGCCGTCCTGTGAACTCGCATAGGCGTCTTCAAGGTAGGGCGTAAGGAAGCCAAGTTGCACCGGGCCCGACGAAAGGCGCCACACAGCCACGCCCGACAACAGCGCAACCGCAGCGAGGACGCCGATGACCAACTCGGCGGCTATAAACGTGGAGCGCCGAATCATCGTGTCCCCGCCCGACAGCAAACGCAGGGCCGGCCGCCCGGGCCCGCCGAGCGGCGGGACGGCGCGGGCTTGACCGGCAATTCAGCGTCTCGCAAGCTGCAGCTGATGATCAGGGCTGGGCGCAATGAAATTTTCTTTCTTACCGGAAAAAAACAATCTACCGAAAATCGCCAACGTCGAACGCTCCGCTACAGGTTTGGAAGCTTGGTCCGAAGCGGTCAAGGCCCTAGCGGATCAAGATACCGCGACAGCCGCTTCCGAGCTTACAAGTAATCCAAGCGGTGCCGCACTCTTGACGGCCATTTTCGGCAATAGCCCCTTTCTCGAGCAGTGCGCAACTCGGGAAATCCCCTCATTCATTGCCTTTCTCGCAGAGGGCCCGGAACAGGCCTTGGGCAAGGAAATACATCGGCTGTCGAAGGACGTGTCCAGCCTAACCGATCGCACCGCGGTTATGCGCGGATTGCGCCACGCACGTCGCCGTGGCGCGCTTGTCATCGCTTTGGCTGATATCACTCAAATTTGGTCCGTCGATGAGGTAATTCAAGCCTTAAGCCGCCTTGCCGACGCTCTAATCTCGAGCGCGGTCTGCCATTTACTACGCCAGGCCCACGCTCGCGGCGAGTTGGTTCTGCCGCATCCCGATCAGCCGGAACGGGACTGCGGATACCTGATACTCGGAATGGGCAAACTCGGCGCGCGGGAACTCAACTATTCGTCCGACGTCGACCTGATCGTGCTCTTCGACCCGGACAAAGTCGATTATCGGCATCAACGCGCGCCGCAGGAAGGCTACGTTCGGCTGACTCGCGAATTGATGCGAATTCTCGACGAACGAACGACCGACGGCTATGTCTGCAGGACCGATTTGCGGTTGCGTCCCGATCCCGCCGCCATGCCGCTCGCCATATCGATCAACAGCGCCCTGACCTATTACGAAAGCATGGGCCAGAACTGGGAGCGCGCCGCCATGATAAAGGCGCGACCGATCGCGGGAGACATGCGCCTAGGCGACCAGTTTTTGCAGGAATTACGCCCCTTCATTTGGCGCAAACACTTGGATTTCTGGGCCATCCAGGACGTTCACTCGATCAAGCGCCAGATTCATGCACAAAAGGGCGGCTCCAAAATCGCCGTCCAGGGTCACAACATCAAACTTGGCCGCGGCGGCATCCGTGAGATCGAGTTCTTTGTCCAGACCCAGCAGTTGATCTGGGGTGGCCGCAATCCGGCCCTGCGCTGCCAGAGAACCGTAGATGGGCTCTCCGCCCTCGCCGTTGCCGGGCAAATCGCGGAAACCACGGCCGATGAGCTCACGGCCGCCTACGGTTATTTGCGGCGCCTGGAAAACCGCTTGCAAATGGTCGACGACCGCCAGACCCATGACCTGCCCGACAGCCCCGAGGGGGTTCGCGAGATTGCCGCTTTTCTTGGCCATGACGATGTCACCGCCTTCGAGAGCGAACTGTTGGCGCAGCTTCGCGTCGTCGAGGATCACTACGCCAGGCTGTTCGAGGAAGCGCCCGACCTTTCGGGGCCTGGCAATCTGGTCTTCACCGGCGGCGAAATCGATCCCGGCACCGATACCACGCTGCGCGAAATGGGATTCAGCGACGGTAGCCGGGTCTTTCATCTCGTGCGCGGCTGGCATCACGGGCGCTACCGCGCCACGCGCTCGACGCGCAGCCGCCAGCTTCTCACAGAGATCATGCCGGCCCTGTTGCTGGCTCTCAGTCAGACGGCCCATCCGGATCAAGCGCTGCTCAGGTTCGACGCGTTTCTCGCCAAGCTGCCCGCCGGGGTACAGCTCTTTTCGCTGCTCGTATCGAACCCCAGGCTGCTCGACCTTTTGTCGGAAATCATGGGTGGCGCCCCGCAGCTCGCGGAAAGCTTGAGCGCCCGGCCGGTGCTCCTCGAGGCGGTATTGTCTTCGGATTTTTTCGAATCCGCGCCGGACGCCTCCCGCCTTGCCGACGAACTCACCGAAACCCTGGTCCAGGCCCGCGACTTCCAAGACGTCCTCGATTTGACCCGGCGCTGGAGCAGCGACCTCAAGTTTCAGTCCGGTCTGCGGCTCTTGCGTCACACGGCCGATATCGACGAAAGCGGCATGGCCTTAAGCGACGTCGCCGACACCGTGATCCGCGGTCTCTATCCGCAGGTCCAGACTGAATTTGCGCGGCGCCACGGCGCGCCGCCCGGCGGTGGTCTGGCGGTCTTGGCGCTCGGCACGCTGGGCGGACGCGAGGTCACGGTCTCGTCGGATCTCGACCTCGTATTCCTGTATGAAGAACCACGGGACGCCAAACCATCGGACGGTGCCAAACCTCTACAACCCGCTCTCTACTTCGCCCGCCTGGCGCAGCGCTTTATCAACGCCTTGACGGCGCAGACGGCGGAAGGCGGGCTTTACGAAATCGACATGCGGCTCCGCCCCTCGGGCAAGTCGGGGCCCATCGCAACGTCGCTGAAAGGCTTCCTTGCCTATCACAGCAAGGAGGCTTGGACTTGGGAACATATGGCGCTGACCAGGGCTCGGGTGGTATCGGGTGGTGCTGACTTCGCTGCACGGATCGAGGGTGGGATACAAAAGATCCTCTGCCAGCCGCGTGACCCGCAGAAACTTGTCCGCGATATCTCCGAAATGCGTCAACGCATTGAAAAGGAACACCCCGCCAAATCTCTGTGGAGCGTCAAGTACCTGCGTGGCGGCCTCGTCGATCTAGAATTCCTAGCTCAGTATCTGCAGCTGCGCCATGCCGCGACGCACTCCGAAATCCTCGACAGTTCGACACAGCGGGTCTTCGAGAAACTTGCCGAGCGCGAATTGCTGAACGCCGAGACGGCAAGGAGACTGGTCGCGGCGACCCGACTGGTTCGCCAGGTTCAAGGCCTGCTGCGCCTTACGGTCGGACCGGCCTACGACGCCGACAGCCTGCCGGACGGCCTGCAGATCTCGTTTGCCAACGCCGCCGGAGCCGGCAGCTTTGCGGCACTACGTCAGGACCTCACCGAAACGGCGGCCTATGTTAACACGACCTTTGCCGAGTTGATCGACCGGCCGGCCGAAGACCTCGGGGCAGGAGCGGAAACGCCGGAATAACCGGGAGGCAAGCAAAGTTCCCCACCAACCCGTCATGGAGCTGCTGTTCGTCGACCACGATCAAGCCGCATTTTTTATGCCGCCGAGGTGATCCGATAGCGGTTCCACGGCGTTCAATAATCAAGACCGTCACTTTTTTGTCGCCTTGCCGCGTAGCTTGGCGTTGCGCCCCGGAAACCATCACAGTTTGGAATCGCATTTGATGCCCTCGCCCGTCATCCTTTGGTTCCAGCAAGACCTGCGACTGCAAGACCACGCGGCGCTTGCGGCCGCGGCGGCATCGGGCCGGCCGATCATTCCGCTATATATCTACGACGACGAATCCCCCGGCCCCTGGACGCCGGGCGGCGCCGCCCGTTGGTGGCTGCATCACAGCCTTGCGGCCCTGCGGGCAACGCTGAATGAGCGCGGCAGCGACCTGGTGTTGCGGCGTGGCGCCGCCGCGCGCGTGTTGCCACAAGTCCTCGCCGAAACCGGATCTGCCGCGGTATTTGTCACACGGCGCTATGAGCCTGACGCCGCCGCTCAAGAAGGCCGCTTGGCGAAGGCTCTGCGCGAGAACGGCATCGATTTTCGCCGTTTCCCCGGCGGCCTACTGTTCGAGCCTGAGTCCATTGCGACCAAGGACGGTACGCCTTTCAAGGTTTTTACCCCCTTTTACAAAGCCTGCCTGGCAAAGCTGCCCGAGCAGGTTCCGATCGATGTGCCGGAATCGATTGCCGCGTGTTCGCCGCTGCCACACAGCATGGCGCTGGAGGAACTGGGGCTGCTGCCACGTGCGCCCGATTGGGCCGCGGGACTCCGCGCTACCTGGACCGCAGGTGAAAAGGGCGGACAGGCAAGGCTAGATGATTTTCTCGACGGCGCGATGGCGGGATATCGGTCGTCACGCGACCGGCCCGACATGCCCGGAACCTCGCGAATATCGCCGCATCTACATTTCGGCGAACTCAGCCCGCGACAGGTATGGCACAGGGCACGTTTTGCCATGGAGATGACCGGCGCTGAAGACGGCTGCACCGCCTTTTTGCGAGAATTGCTTTGGCGCGAGTTCTCCTATCACCTGCTGCACCATTGGCCATCACTGCCGGACCGCCCTTTCCGCAGCACTTTCGCGCGCTTCCCCTGGCACGACGACCCGGCCGCGCTCAAGGCTTGGCAACGCGGCGAGACCGGCTATCCGATTGTCGACGCCGGAATGCGCCAACTCTGGCATAGCGGCTGGATGCACAACCGCGTGCGCATGGTTGTTGCATCGTTCCTGGTCAAGCACCTGCTCGTTCCCTGGCAAGCCGGCGCGACCTGGTTCTGGGATACCCTGGTCGATGCCGACCTCGCCAACAACTCGGCGAGTTGGCAGTGGGTCACCGGCTGTGGTGCCGACGCGGCGCCCTACTTCCGCATCTTCAATCCGATGATCCAAGGCGAGAAGTTCGATCCCGACGGCACCTACGTGCGGCAGTGGCTGCCCGAGTTGGCGGCGCTGCCGACGAAGGTCATCCATCAGCCCTGGACGGCCCCGCCCCTGGTCCTGGCCGAAGCCGGCGTTGTCCTGGGCAAGGACTACCCCGCGCCGATCGTCGACCATTCGGCGGCACGCAAGCGCGCACTGGAGGCGTTCCAGTGCCTCAAAGACCGGAACACATGAAGGTTCCGCAAGGCGGCAAACGGCGATGTGACGACGCGCCACGTCCAGCAAATTGACCACGGAGTTTTCCGCAACCGCGTCCGTTAGATCCAAAGCTTTGATCGGATCGTACATAGTAAAATCAACTGTAATAATTCGGATGAAACGGGACCTCGGGTGTCGGCGACAAAACAACAAAAAATCAGCGTGTTTTACGATGGGGCGTGCCCGCTGTGCAGGCGGGAGATAGATTATTACAGGCGCCAAAAAGGGGCGGATACCATCACGTGGATCGATGTCAGCCTCCTGCCCCGGCGCGACATCGTACCGGGCCTCTCACGTAGGCAGGCGCTTACCCGACTGCATGTTCTGGACGACGGCGGAAGACTGATCTCCGGGGCCCGCGCTTTTGCCGAGATCTGGCGGCGGCTGCCGCGGTTCCGTGTGCTGTGGACACTGTTCCGGGTCCCACCGATCGCGTGGGCGATGGAACGGGCCTATGTACTGTTCCTCAAACTGCGGCCTTCGCTGCAGTCAGCCGCGGCGCGGCGCCAGTGTCCTGCACGATTGCCTAAAAACTCTTGAACCATTGGAACTCCCATGCACCAAAAATCCTCGCACGGCAGCACTGCGCCGAGTCCGCATCGGCGACTTTGCGTGAAGGCCGGCGTCATTCTGTCTTTCGCCGGTTTGGGTCCATGGTTCTCCATCGCGTCCCAGGCACAAGGAAACGATATGCTGATCGACGACTTTTCCGACCCGAATCTCTTCTCGAAACTGGGCACGCAATGGCGCGGCGTCAGCGATCAGGTCATGGGTGGCATTTCGCAAAGCGCGGTCACGCATGAGACGGTAGATGGCCGCGAATGTCTGCGCCTTAGGGGCGATGTCCGCTTGGAAAACAACGGCGGCTTCATTCAAGCCGCGCTTGACCTGAGCCCTTCCGGCACGAATCTCGATGGCGCCGGTTATTCCGGTGTCCGGGTCGCGGTGCGCGGCAACGACGAGCGCTACTCGCTGCACCTGCGCACCCCCGACAACCTCCGTCCTTGGCAGTCCTATCGGGCACATTTCGTCGCCGGGTCCCACTGGCAGACAGTCGATTTGCCCTTCAGTGCGTTTGAACCCTACCGGTTGGAAACGCCCTTGGACGTGACGCGGTTGCGTCGCATCGGATTGGTCGCTATCGGACGCGCCTTTTCCGCGGACTTGGCGGTCGCTGAACTCGTACTCTACCGCTGAGCGGATCCTGGATCGCATGCCCACGGCTCTTCACCTGCCTCTCTAGATTGCGCCCGTCGCCCTGCTGCGACTGACGCTCGGCGTGCTATTGGTCAGTGATCCCCGGCGCTTCTCCGCCAAAAGCATGTAATTGACGCTATCGTCGCCCGACAGACGCCAGCGACCAGACAGGGGATTGTAAACCACGCCTTTGACCGTAGTGGTTGTCAGACCTTGGCCGGCAATCATGGATTTGACTTCGGCGGGCCTGAGAAACCGGCGCCAATCGTGTGTCCCCTTCGGCAGCCACCCCAACAGATATTCGGCACCGACGATCGCAAGGGCATAGGCACGCAGTGTCCGGTTCAGCGTTGCCACAATCAAGATGCCGTCCGGCTTGACCAGAGCGGCACAATCTTGGAGAAGTTTTTGCGGATCGACGACGTGCTCGACGACTTCGGTGTTGAGTACGACATCGAAGCGTGCGCCGCATTCCACGACTTGCCGCACCAGACAGTGCCGATAGTCTATGAACAGCCCACATCCCTCGGCATGGTGCCGAGCGATTGCGATGTTGCGTGCCGTGGCGTCGATCCCGACGACGTCGGCGCCAAGCTCGGCTAAGGGCTCGCACAGCAGGCCCGCGCCGCACCCGACGTCAAGAATAGTCAGACCGCGAAAGGCTGCCGTTGGTTCCAGGCTACGCCCGAAATGACGCGAGATCTCATGCACGATGAAATCGCGCCGAACCGGATTGAACGCGTGGATCTGACGGAACTTACCGCGCGGATTCCACCACTCCGCGGCGAGTGCCGAAAACCACTCTATCTGCTTCGGGTCGACAGTAGGGTCGTCGTCCCGCGGTCGGTCAAGCTTGTCCTTGGCAAGCATTCTCAATCAGCCTTTCTCTCCCATGTCGACGAGTTGCACTTCGATGGCCCGCCTCACCTCGGCGGCCGTCGGCGGGGTCGTTGTGGGGAACCAGCCGACCAAGCTGCCGTCGGGGGCCACCAGATACTTGTGGAAATTCCAGCGCGGCATCGTGGCCGGCCCCAGTTCCCGCGCCGCCCACGCATAAAAGGCATGCGCATCGTCGCCCCTGACGTGGACCTTCTCGGTGAGAGGAAAGTCGATATCGAAATTGACTTCGCAGAACTGCTTTATTTCAGATTCTGTCCCCGGCTCTTGGCCGCCGAAGTCGTTTGACGGTACGCCCAGGACAACCAGGCCGCGCTCACGGTATTGCCGCCAGATTGCCTGCAGGTCTTCGTACTGCCGTGTGAAACCGCAGAATGAAGCGGTATTAACGACGAGCACCGCCTTGCCCTTGAAGGCCGACATGGGAAGCGGCGCACCGTTGATGGAAGTGAACTCGAAATCATGGGCGGTGTCCGTCAAAAGCTCGCCCGCCGAGGCGAGCGATGGAAGCAGCAGACACAGCACCAGCAAGACCGCACGCAGGCATCGACGCAAATACCAACTTAAAAGGACCGGAGTCATAGCGTATCGAAGGCTGTTCATACCCGTATGTACGCCAGCCGGCAGGGGCTGGATCACACATCGAGCCCTTGCCGTAGGGGCTGGGACGACGCCTGGCGACAGCCAGTGATCCAACTGACGCGACGGTCCGTATCTTCTGTCGTTTGCTGCTTGAACGTTATCCACCTTAGGAGATTGAAAGAAATGATGCTGCGTCGTTCCCTGATTGCCGCTGTTGCGGCCCTCCCCTTGGCCTTTGCGGCGATCACCGCCAAGGCTGCCGACATCGTCGACACGGCCGTCAGCGCCGGCCAGTTCGAAACCCTGGTTGCGGCGGTGAAGGCCGCCGGCTTGGTCGAGACCCTAAAGGGCGAGGGTCCCTTCACGGTCTTCGCGCCAACCGACAAGGCTTTCGCGATGTTGCCGGCTGGCACCGTCGAGAACCTCTTGAAGCCCGAGAACAAGGAGCAACTGATCGCCGTCCTCACCTATCATGTCGTGCCTGGCAAGATAATGTCGGGCGACATCGCCGGTAAGAAAGCAATGGTCGAGACAGCCCAGGGCGGCAAGCTCTCGGTCGACGCCACCGATGGCGTGAAGGTCGACCAAGCCAACGTCATTTCCGCCGACATCGAAGCATCGAACGGCGTCATCCACGTGATCGACAAGGTCGTCTTGCCGAACTGAACGCAGATCTAAAACTTGAAAAGAGCAAGGCCGGCCTCGTGCCGGCTTTGCGTCATTTGGAGACGAGTGGTGGCATTGCAGTCCTTTGGAAGCCAACTGAACGCGGTCGTGATCGGCGCCACCGGCGGCATAGGTGCACGTCTGGCAACTCAGCTCAAAACCAGTCCGAGTGTCGCCGAGCTGGCCCGGCTCTCGCGATCGAGGCCGTCCGGTAACGGGACTAATTGGATCAAGTTAGATATCGAGGACGAGGGCTCGATCGCATGCGCGGCCGCGCGCCTGAAGGACACGCTGGGTGAACTGCATCTCGTGATCGTCGCGACAGGCCTCTTACACGCTGGCGACAAATTGCAGCCGGAAAAATCTTTTCGGGCACTGACCGGAATTGCAATGGAAACGGCCTTTCGCATCAACACCGTCGGCCCTGCTCTCGTCGGCAAGCACTTTCTCCCGCTTCTTGCCGGTGAGAGGAAGACCGCATTCGCAACACTCTCGGCAAGGGTCGGCAGCATTACTGACAACCAATTGGGTGGCTGGCATGCCTACCGGACCTCAAAAGCCGCTCTCAATATGGTGATCAAGACCTTCTCGATCGAGCTTGCGCGCCGACGTCCGCAGGCGCTCTGCGTCGCGCTCCACCCCGGGACGGTCGACACACCGCTCTCCCAGCCATTCCGATCCGGGCTGCGGTCGGGCCAGCTCTTCTCGAGCGCGCAATCAGCTCGGCACCTGCTGCATGTGCTTGACGAACTGACTCCCGAACAAACCGGAGGCTTCTACGCCTGGGACGGCACCCCTATTCCATTTTGAGGTCACTGCGATGTTCACAGCGGCGGTCGGGCGTCATACTCTCTGACTCGAGCCATTAGGACACTGGCATGAAATACGTATGCGACGCAGCCGACAAGAAGACCTGGTTCCGGATCGAGAGCGAAGCCGAGGCCGAGAAGGAATCCGAGTTGATGGATCACGCCGTCGCCAAGCATTTCGCACGCGAGAAGGGAAAAGCGACGCAATCCTACAAACCGACCTCCACGGTCGGCTTCGAACAGAACATCGGTCTGCGGGCACATATTCAACGCCAAATGCCTTTGTTTCTGACATTGAGGAACAGCAACGGCGACGCCCACATCACCGCTATGCTGCCACCCGAGGGTCAAATGGACGCGCCCTTTGGGGCCATCATTGTCGGAAAATCGAACAGCGACCCCTACCCCGATCATGCAGCGGCGATCGCCGCTCTGGGCACACATTTCGGCCTGACACTCGACCGTGCCAGTTGTTATCCCTACGCCCGATAGCCGCGGCCGAAAACCCTACCCCGAGCGATGTTTGCCGACTTTTACCTGGGTTGCCGCGGAAAGCCCGATTGTACCTTTCGCCGGCACATGGCAGAAACCGCGTATGCTCCAACGATGGACCCCGGACAATGCTCAACGTAGGCGACCAAGCACCTGATTTTACAGCCGAAACCGACGGCCATGGCGAGTTGACCCTGTCCTCGTTGCGCGGCAGGAAAGTCGTGCTCTATTTTTACCCCAAGGACATGACGCCGGGCTGCACCACGGAATCCTGCGAGTTCCGCGACACCCATCCCGACTTCGCCAAGGTCGCGGCCGAGGTTGTCGGCGTGTCGCGCGACACCGTGAAACGGCACGACAAATTCAAAGCCAAGTACGGACTGCCCTTCACCCTGGTCTCGGACGAGGACGGTTCAATCTGCGAGGCCTATGGCACCTGGGTCGAGAAGTCGCTCTACAGCAGGAAATACATGGGCATCGAACGCGCAACCTTCCTGATCGACGAAGCCGGCGGTGTGCGGCACATCTGGCGCAAGGTCAAGGTCAAGGGTCACGTCGACGCGGTTCTCGCGGCGGCCGGCGAAGCGTGAGACCCCCTACATGCCTGAAGTGAGCCGCACGCGTGAAGCGAGCCGCGTGCCTGACGCCAGCCTCAGCGCCGCCGCCGTCGCCGTGTTGACAACGGCTGACGCGGCGGCGAAGGCGCGCTTGAGTCGCGCCACGGCGGCAGCCTGGCGGCGCGGAGAGTCAGCCGATATCGGCACGCACCGGCCGCCGCAAGAACCGGGACGGCCGGCGCGGCCGGAACTGAAGTCGCCGCGCGAGATGCCGCGCCGCCGCGTCGGCAGCGGCGCGCGCGGCCGCGGCGCCTTGCTGCACGCCCTCGCACATATCGAACTCAACGCCATCGATCTGGCATGGGACATCGTCGCCCGTTTCACCGACCAAGAACTGCCACGCGCCTTCTACGACGACTGGGTCGGGGTCGCCGACGAGGAAGCCCGGCACTTCACCCTGCTGTCCGGGCGGTTGGCGGAACTGGACATGACCTACGGCGATCTGCCGGCACATGCCGGCCTGTGGCAGGCGGCGCTCGACACGCGCCAGGATCTTTTGGTGCGCCTCGCCGTGGTGCCCTTGGTCTTCGAGGCACGCGGATTGGACGTAACCCCCGGCATGATCGCCAAGTTCGAACAGGCCGGCGACAGCGTCAGCGCCGATATCCTGCGGATCATCTATAGGGACGAGATTGGCCACGTGGCGGTCGGCAAACGCTGGTTCGACTTCGTTGCCGCGGCACGCGGATTGGATGCCGCCAAGACCTGGCGGGAACTGGTGCGAATCCATTACAAGGGCAGACTTAAAGCCCCCTTCAACACCGCCGGGCGCGCCGCCGCCGGAATGCCGGAAGATCTCTATAGCCCACTCGCAGAATGACTTAACGCTTGCGGCCAGAGCCGCGGCGGGATGAACTTGATCACGACGAATTGCCGGAGCGGCAAGCTCAGGTGTCCCGACAAAGGAGCCGCGCCCTTGTATCGCTATGCCCAGAACAACGTTCAGCTTTACGAACAGATGCGCCGCACCGGTCACGGTGACGAAGACCTGCGCCACCTTGCCACGGCCTACGACTTCGCCTTGAAGCTCTTCGCCGGGCGTTATCGTGGATCCGGCAAGCCTTTTCTAGACCATCTCGTCGGCACCGCGAGCGTGCTTGTGCAGCACGGTGCCGCCCTGCCAACGGTCTTGGCCGGCTTGATGCACGCCGCCTACCGCCACGCCGAATGGGGCACTGGCCGGCGCGGCATCACACAGGCCAGGCGCGACGGCCTGAGCGCGGTCATCGGCCGCGAAGCCGAGGCCTTGGTGTTTCGCTACGACACCTTTGACTGGGACCGCTTGAAACGTGAACCGATCCCCGAGGTGATCGCCGGGATGGACGAAATCGGGCGTCAGGCGACGCTCATGCATTTGGCGAACGATTTAGAAGAATCCGTTGATCGCGCACTGCTTTATTGCGGGCCCGAAATTCTCGATGAGCATGTGGAGTGGTTGCCCTACTGGGCGGAAACAGCAAAGGCCATGGGCCTGCCCGAGATCGCCGAGGAACTGCAGGCGGCCCTGCGCGACACCACGGCCGGCGCGCCGCCGGAGTATTTACCGGGCCAGCGCCGCTGGCCGCACACCCTGGCGCCGCTCTCGCATAGCATGCGCTTCCTCTATTTCTTGCTTCGCGTCGCCAACGCCGTGCAGCGTCGTCTGCCGGGGGCGGCAGGCGCGCCCGTGAACCTGGTGGGGCACAGGCATCGGCACCGGCCATGACACGCCAGCCATGACACGCTGACCATAACCACGCGGCAGGGAATCTTGATGGCCTGGCAACCAATCGGTGATATCCCTGATGGAATGGCGCCGGACCGTCCTGTCGGGGCGAAAGCGTCTGGACCAGCGAGTTTGGGCTGATGAAGCCAGAAGGCGAAACAGAAGAAGCCGCAACGGCGCAGCCCGAAGCACGGGAAAGCCGCCTCGACCCGGCGCTCTACTCCGCGGCCGAGGCCTTTGAACGCGAACAGGAAACGGTCTTCGAACGGGCCTGGATTTACGTTGGTTTACGCGACGAACTGGCGCGGCATCAGGACTTCATCACCAAACAAATCGGCCGCCATTCCGTCGTCGTCCAAAATTTCAACGGCGAGCTCAGAGCGCTGCATAATGTCTGCTCGCACCGTTTTGCGCGCATTCAGCGAGCGCAATGCGGCAACCGTCCCTTGAGCTGCCCCTATCATGGCTGGACCTACGACGCCGATGGCGTGCCGCTCGGCATCCCCGGCAACAAGGACTTCTTCGGCTTCGATCGCGCCGGCAAACAGGCCCGCGCCCTGCGCCGCTTCGCGCTTGAGGCCTGCGGCCGTTTCGTCTTCGTGCGCGTCGCCGACGAGGGACCGGATTTAAAGACATTCCTCGGTGCTTATCACGACCTGCTC
Organism: Kiloniellaceae bacterium; assembly: GCA_021776145.1. Taxonomy (GTDB): domain Bacteria; phylum Pseudomonadota; class Alphaproteobacteria; order Kiloniellales; family Kiloniellaceae; genus JAJFGM01. The sequence goes on from JAJFGM010000691.1 coordinate 18,178, forward strand.
GAACACCTGTCGGAAACTTTTGGCGGTGAGTTCGCGGCGGGGACTCTGCCGTGGGCGGCCAATTGGAAAATTGGCGTCGAAAGTGTGCTCGAGGTCTACCACGTGCGGGCGGTGCATCCCGAAACTTTCCAGCCCTTCACGAAAGACGACTGGATCTGCAGTTATGAAGCCGACCATTCCAGCGGCCTGACCTATCTGTCCGACAGCAGTCAGCGCTGGTGGGATGGGGTCGCGCGGCGCTTGAAACTGGCCCCCAGCCAACGCCTGCGCGACTACGATCATTTTTTCATTTTCCCCAATTTGGCGATCGGCCTGACCAACGGCGCGCTGATGAGCGTCCAGACCTATGAGCCCAAGTCGGCCGAGAGCTGCAGCCTCGCCTTCAAGCTCTACCTGGCCGACCGAAACCAGGCTGCCGATCGCGAGGCGGCGATTTTTCGCGCCGCGACGGCTTCGCTCGCCGAGTTCAACCTACAAGTCCTGGACGAGGATCGCGAGATCGCCGAGACGGTGCAAATCGGCTCTCGCCAGGTCGGACGGCGCGCCGTTTACGGCGCCAACGAGGGGCGCATCATGCATTTCCATCGGGCCTACCTTGACCGGCTCGACGCCGGAACGCCACGAGCGAGCGTGCCATGAGCGGGGGCGACATAAGCAACGCCCAGCCCTGCTCATTCGAAATCGCCGGCACGGCGGTCGGCGGTGCCGCTCCGCCTTATCTCATCGCCGAGTTGTCGGGCAATCATGGCGGCGATATCGGACGTGCCCTGGCGATGATCGATGCCGCCGCCGAGGCCGGTGCTGACGCCGTCAAGCTTCAGACCTATACGCCCGACACCATGACCCTGGATCACGACGGGCCAGGATTTCTGCTCGACGGCGGGCTTTGGGCCGGGCGTTCGCTCTATGACCTCTACGCCGAGGCTCATACGCCTTGGGACTGGCACCCCCGGCTCTTCGCGCGCGCCCATGAGCGCGGAATCGCTATCTTTTCCTCCCCCTTCGACAGCAGCGCGGTAGACTTGCTCGAGGATCTAGCAGTCCCGGCCTACAAGATCGCTTCTTTCGAGATCGTCGATCTGCCGCTGATCGAGCGGGTCGCCGCCTGTGGCAAGCCGACCATCGTCTCGACCGGCATGGCGACCCTGGAAGAAATCGCCGACGCCCTGGCCACGCTGCGCAGTGCCGGCAACGATCTAGTCGCGCTGCTGCATTGTACCAGCGGCTACCCGACCCCGCTCGAGGACAGCCACCTCAGGACGCTGCCCGATCTGGCACATCGTTTCGCGACCCTGGTCGGCCTCTCCGATCACACGCCCGGGTTCGCCGCGCCGGTCGTCGCCGTGGCGCTTGGCGCCGCGATCTTAGAAAAACATTTTACCTTTGACCGTGGTGACTGTGGTGTCGATGCCGCTTTTTCGTTGGAGCCGGCCGAATTCGCCAGCATGGCGACGG
>JAJFGM010000692.1 GCA_021776145.1 Kiloniellaceae bacterium
CATGCCGACGGTTCGATCACCGAGCATTGCCATCCCGGCGACGGGTATCACCACGCCGACAACCCTGCGGCCGCGGCCGGCCACGACCTGGTCGAATCCAGCGACAGCGAAACTGGCGATGCCGATCGAAGAGACGGCCATGCTGGATGACTTTTTCATCCGCGCCCTGCTAGCCGGCATCGGCACCGCCTTGGTCGCGGGGCCCCTTGGCTGTTTCGTCGTCTGGCGCCGCCTGGCCTACTTCGGCGATACGCTGTCGCATTCGGCGCTCTTGGGCGTAGCCCTGGCGCTGATTTTTGAAGTCCATACAACGCTCGGCGTTTTCGCGGTCTGCGCCGTCGTCTCGCTGGCGCTTTTCGCGCTTCAACGGCGCGAAGGCCTGTCTTCGGATGCCGTGCTCGGCCTCTTGGCCCATTCGACCCTGGCCATCGGCCTGGTCTGTCTCGCCTTCATGACCTGGGTTCGCGTCGACCTCCTGGGATTTCTGTTCGGCGATATCCTGGCGGTTACGCTGCTCGACCTCGGCCTCATCTATGCCGGCGGCGGCGGCGTACTGGCGGTGCTGCTGCTATACTGGCGGCCGCTTTTCGCCGCCACGGTCAATCGCGAACTGGCCCAGGCCGAGGGTCTTAAGCCGGCCAGGACGGAACTCGTCTTCATGCTGCTGATGGCCATTGTCATCGCCATCGCCCTCAAACTGGTCGGCGTGCTCTTGATCACGGCGCTTCTGATCATTCCCGCGGCAACGGCGCGACGCTTCGCCAGAGGGCCGGAACAGATGGCCGTCCTCGCCACCCTGGCGGGTGTCATCGCGGTGGTCGGCGGACTTTTCGGGTCGCTTGAATGGGACACTCCCTCCGGCCCTTCCATCGTCGTCGCCGCTTTCGCCCTTTTCCTGGCCAGCCTGCTGCCGCCGCGCCGGCTGTTCGGCAAGGACCATCAACCTTCGGGGAGCCCCAGGGGGATCACTGAACCATGACGACGCACCCGCCGCCACAACCGGACTTGACGAAGAATCAGGCGCTGGTCTTCGATGCCCTGCGTGGCGTCCAAGGACCGCTCAGCGCCTACGAGATCCTCGATCGTTTGCACAACACCGGAGTACGGGCGCCGCAACAGGTCTATCGTGCCCTCGACAAGCTTCTCGAATTCGGCGTTGTCCATCGGCTTGAAAGCATCAACGCCTTCGTCGCCTGCAATCACCCCGACCACGAAAAACAAAGCATGATCGCCTTTGCCATCTGCGAGGACTGCGGCCAGGTCAACGAGTTCACCGACCCGGCGCTGGCCAAGCGTCTGCAAGGCTGGGCCAAGGGCAGCGGTTTCGGCATCAAGAAGACCATGGTCGAGGTGCGCGGCGTCTGCGACGACTGCAACGCGGCCTGAGAGATCTTGAGCAGTTCGCGGCTGAATCAGGAAACCCTGGCTCGCCTGGCGTCAACGGCCAGGCACTCGCCGCTGCGCGGACACGCCTTCGGGACCGGCATTCTGCATCTCGGAATCGGCGCCTTCCACCGCGCCCACCAGGCGATTTTTACCCAGGCGGCGATGGCCGCCCGGCCCGGCGACTGGGGCATCCTCGGCGTCAGCCTGCGCAGCCCCGGCGTGCGCGACATCCTGGCGGCGCAGGATCACCTCTATTCCGTCACCACGCTTGCACCGGGGCATCAGGCAACGCAGGTCGTCTCGGTCGTCAAGGACGTGCTATACGCGCCCGAGGACCCGAGCCGCGTGGTGGCGGCCCTGGCCGACCCGGCCATCAAGATCGTCACCCTGACGATCACCGAAAAAGGCTACGGCCAAGACCCGGCGAGTGGTCGGCGGCGGCGCGACGACGCGGCGATGGGCAAGGATCTCGATCTTTCGCAAGCACCGCGCACGGCGCTGGGTTTCCTGCTGCGCGGCCTATTGCAGCGGCGGCAATCGGCGGCCGGCCCGATCACGCTTTTGAGTTGCGACAACCTGCCGGAGAACGGGCGCGTCCTGGCGGGCCTGCTGCGCGAGATCTGCGCCGAGGCGGCACAGGACCTGCTGCCTTGGTTGGCCGAAGCGGTGACCTGCCCCAGCAGCATGGTCGACGGCATCGTGCCGGCGGCCACACCCGCCAGCTTGCGACAGGCGGAAAGCTATCTCGGCCTGCGCGACGAGGCCGCCATCGTCTGCGAAGACTTCCGCCAATGGGTGATCGAGGACAACTTCGCCGCCGAGCGGCCGGCCTGGGAGGCGGCTGGCGCCGAAATCGTATCGGACGTGCGCCCCTACGAGACCATGAAGCTGCGGCTGCTCAACGGCAGCCATTCGGCGCTCGCTTATCTCGGCGCCCTCGGCGGTTATGAAACCATCGCCGAAACCATGGCCGATCCGCGTTACAAGGCTTTTGCGACGCGATTGATGCGGACTGAAGCCGGCCCAGCGATCAGCCTGCCCGCAGGAACCGATCTACTGACTTATTCGCAGTCCCTGATCCGGCGTTTTTGCAATCCCGCCCTGGCGCATCGCACCCGGCAAATCGCCATGGACGGGTCGCAAAAGCTGCCGCAAAGGCTCTTGGCAAGCCTCTACGGCCAACTGCCGTCGGACCGGCCCATGCCCTGCACGCTGCTGGCGGTAGCGGCCTGGATGTATTATGTCGGCGGCCGTGACGAAACCGGCGGGAGCTTCAAGGTGCACGATCCCTTGGCCGCCCGGTTTGCCGCTCTGCATGCGGCAGCCAAGGGCAATACGGCTGCCGTCGTGGCGGCCTTCCTTGGGGTATCCGAGGTTTTCGGACCGCCGGCGCGACAGCCCGGTGCATTGGCCGGCCGCCTGACGGAAAGCCTGACGGCATTGCGCCGCGACGGCGCAAGGGCCTGCGTCGGCCGGCTCGCCGATTTCCCCGGCTCAGGCCCGTAGACTGGATCGATCCGGCATCGTCTTCCCGTCTAACGTTAGGATTTCTTCGTAAGTATTTGGCCGTCTGTCGCGAAAGAGGTTCCAAGCAAGGCGATATTTCGTGGCTTCCGCCAAGTCAATCTCGCATACCAGCACGTCTTGAGAGTCCTCGTCGCAAGTCCCCATCATCTCGCCTCGGTAATCGGCGATGAAGGACGACCCGAAAAACCGCAGCTTTCCGGATTCGCCGACTTCGACACCGACGCGGTTGGAGGCGACGACCGGCAAAATGTTCGCCGCGGCGTGGCCGCGCATGACATTGTGCCAATGTTTGAGGGCGGTCGTATCGCCACTGTTCAGATTTGATCCGATGGCGCTGGGATAGAAAAGGATCTCGGCGCCCTTCAGCGCCAGTATGCGGGCCGCTTCGGGAAACCACTGGTCCCAGCAGACCAGCGCGCCGACCCTGGCGTAGCGGGTATTCCAGACGGGAAATCCCCGGTCGCCGGGATTGAAGTAAAACTTTTCCGAATAGCCGGGCGCGTCGGGGATGTGGGTCTTGCGATACACTCCAAGGATGGATCCATCGGCGTCGATCATCACAAGGGAATTGTAGAGAGCATTGTTTGCGCGTTCGAACACGCTGACGGGCAGGACGACTTGCAAGTCCCGGGCCAAGACGGACATGGCCGCGACCGTCTCGTTCTCTTCGACCGGCTGGGCGAGATCGTAGTGCCTGGTGTTTTCGTCGATACAGAAATAGGGCGTTTCAAAGAGTTCCTGGACAAGGATGATCTGGGCGCCCTGCCCGGCGGCCTGGCGCACCAGCCCTTCGGCGCGGGCGACATTCGCCGCGCGATCCCATCCGCAGGCCATTTGTGTAGCCGCAACCTTGATCGCCATGACGTTCTTTCCCCTGAGGCTGTGGACCGCTCAGCTTACAGCAAGACTGCCAGCGCGGCAGTTGCTGCGTGATACAGTCGATTCCACCGCCACCGACGGCCGGGTCTTCAAGGTCGCGGCATGTTCACCGAAATGTCCCGGAACCGAGAAACCGAGATCACGGGGTGCCGGAGCTTCGCTAACGCGCGCCTGCAGCTGGGTCATCTGAACCTCCCTAATTTGCTTCCCTGCCAATCGTCGGTTGAAACCAGAAGGCTATGACGTTAATTAATTGTATTCAATATATTTTTTTACTGTGTATAGTTTTTCAAACGCGACTGGAAAATAACACCGTGAAACGTATCCGATTTCCTAAAAAAGCCTCAGACGAAATTCGGGATGCGAAACCGCTTTCACCGACTGCGGGGCTGCGCGAGAGACAGATGGCCGGGCGCAAGCGCGACATCATGGCGGCCGCGGAACTTCTTTTCGGCAGATCCGGATACGAGTCGACGACGATGGCCGAAATCGCCAATCGCGCCGGTGTCTCCCGCCCGACGGTCTTCAACTACTTTCGCACCAAGGAAGAGCTGTTGCTGGCGCTGGTGCTGGACGTCCATCACCAGACCCAGGACAAGGTACAAGCCTTGCGTCCGAGCGCCTCCGATCCGCCAGCCGCTGCCCTGTGCCGCTTCCTAAGCGTCTATAGCGAAACATCGCTGGGGCACATCGACAAACGGACCTGGCGTCATGTCGAGTCGACCCAGATCCGCATGCCCGAGTCCGACTTCGTGCGCAGCTACGATCGCTTCACCCTCGAGATGCTGAACGATTTTCGCCATTTCATCGATCGCATGGTGGAAATCCACAGCAAGGCGGCCATTCTCCAAACGGAGCCGATAGCGCGTATGATCTTCAACCACTGGAGCGCGCTGTTCGTCGAACTCGTCCGTGACGACCGCCAGTCGGTCGAGGATCACATTGAACGGCTACGCGGCGATTTGGAATTCCTGGTCGCCGCGCTTATCGGTTCCTAGTGGCTCGACACAGAGATTATGACTGTTTCATGGCGACCAATCGGCCCTCTGGGTGGGCGCGCTGCGCAGCGCGATGCGGGGCACCCATCCTACGCTGCGGCTTTGCCGCAGCTTCGGAGGACAGGTCGGGGCAAGTAGCGCAACGCCCCCAGAGGGCCGAGTGGCCCCACCGAAGGCCGCGATCTTTTGCCCGCCCGCGGCGTTCCGGATTGCTTGTGGTGGTTGGCACCACCGCGCAACCCGCGCCTTGCCGGCGGGCAAAATCTTCGCGGTGAAACTGTCAAAATCTCTGTGTCGAGCCACTAGATCAGATCCGGGTCATATGGAATCGCCGGCAGCGAACCATTGACCCGGTGAATCCGCCCTGGAAGATTGGCGCCGGGACGATCGGCAGAGACCAGGATTCAGCCTCATGGGCCTTCAACACGCGTCCGAAAAGTGGCACCTTGGCGCCATCAGGAGAACATAACCATGTCGAACACCCCTCTTTACCCCGGTCGCACGGCGGTCGTCACCGGCGCCGCCTTGGGAATCGGCCTTGCCGCCTGTCGGCGCTTCGCCTCCCTGGGAATGAAGGTCTGCATGGCGGACGTCGACGCGGAGCGCTTGACGCGCGCCCGCGACGAGGTCGCCGCCCTCGCCGCCGGCGGGTCGGCCGATGTTTTGGCAGTGCCGACCGACGTCGCCAAGTCTGGCGACATGCGCGCGCTCAAAGCAGCAACCGACGCGGCCTTCGGTGATGTCGGCCTGCTCATGAATAACGCCGTCACGCGGGTCGGCGGCGACGTCTGGCAAGGCCAAGACAACTGGCGCGGCGCCTTCGACGTCAACTTCTGGGGCATCGTCAACGGCATCGAAGTCTTCGTCCCCGACATGATCGCCGCCGGTACCGAAGCCGCGGTGGTCAACGTTGGCTCCAAGCAGGGCATCACCAACCCGCCGGGCAACACGGCCTATAATGTTACCAAGGCGGCGGTGAAAGCCTATACGGAAGGCCTGCAGCACAGCTTGCGAAACAGCGAGGGTTGCCGCGTCAATGCGCATCTCCTGGTGCCAGGCTGGACGACGACGGGGGAGAAGGAACACAAACCCGGCGCCTGGCTGCCGGACCAGGTCGTCGACCGGCTGATCGCCGCCATTACGGCCGGCGATTTCTACATCATTTGCCCGGACACCGAAGTGACTTCGGAGATGGATCGCCAACGCATCATATGGGGCGCCCTGGACATGACCGAAAACCGCCCACCTCTGTCGCGCTGGCACCCTGACTACAAGGCGACCTTCGATGCCTGGGCGGCAAAGAACTGATCCCGAGTTTCGCGCAACCCATTCTGAAGGAGTCCGCCAATGCTCGCCGTACAATTGCAGCGCCATGACCGGCCCGACCTCGCCTGCGCCGCGGTGGAGATCCCCGATCCCGAAGCGCCCGGGCCAAACGAGGTTGTCGTGGCCATCCGCGCCGGAGCGATCAATCCAGCCGACTTGCTGATTTTCGAGGGGCGCTACCCCGGGCCGGAGGAACTGCCTGCCTTCGTTGGCATCGAGGGCGCCGGCGAGGTCATCGCCGTCGGCGAGGGCGTGGAGCTGCAGCTTGGCGATCACGTCATGAGCCTGGGCCGCGCCAACTGGGCGGAAAAGGTCAAGGGGCCGGCGGCCCAGTTCATCCGCATCCCCAAGACGCTGGCCTGGCGCGACGCGGCGCAGCTCAAGGCCAACCCGCCCTCGGCGCACTTGATGCTCAGCCGCTATATCGATCTGCGACCCGGCGACTGGGTGGTACAAAATGCCGCCAACTCAGCCGTCGGCCGCCATGTCATCCGCTTCGCCAAGGCGCGTGGCTTCAAAACCGCCAATATCGTGCGCCGCGCCGCGCTGATCGATGAACTGACGGCCCTCGGCGCCGACGTCGTGGTCACCGACGACGGCGATGCCGCCGCAAAGATCCACGCCGCCGCCGGGCCCGAGGCCAGGATCCGACTTGGCATCGATGCCATCGGCGGTCAGGCCACCGCGACCCTCGGCGATACCATGAGCGACGGCGGCACGGTGGTGAACTACGGCTTCCTCTCTGGCGAGGACTGCCGCTTCACGCCCTATCACACCATCATCCACGGCCTGACACTGACCGGCTTCTGGCTGGTCGGATACATGCGCTCGACCCCACGCCCGGAGATCGAGGCAATGTACGCCCAAATGGCCGCCGCCTTTGAAGAGGGCGCCTTGATCTCGCCGGTGGAGGCGGAGTACGGCCTGGGCCAGACAAGCGAGGCGCTGGCGCACGCCCATCGCGAAGGCCGTGGCGGTAAGATCCTGTTTATACCGAACGGAGCGATTTGAATGGTCGTTCGCTGAAGCGGAAACTCGATCTTTCGCTCAACGGCGGGTCTTGCGTTTGGGGCGAATGTTCTTTGTCGAGTCAGCGAGCCATTCCAGCGCACCCTGGGTAGATTGCCAGTTCAGAGCATTCGACTGAACGTATAGAACAGCCTCTTCTTTTGAACCGGGGCTGTATTGGTGCGGGAGGGTCTTGGGCATCGTCTTTTCGCCGAGCAGCAAAGACACACCATGCGGATTGGTCCTGGCCGCCGCCTTGACCGCGCTATCGGCGAAAGTCGAGCGGCCGTGCTTCTTAAATTGGAGGAGCGCGTTGTTAAAGGCCCAATCGGCGAAGCCTTCTTCCTTGTGTTCCGCCTGCAACGATTCGGCGGCTTCGAGTTGGTCCATGTTCAATAACCGACTCACCAGAATGTAACGCAGTCCTTGGTTGTCGTTGGGATTAAGGCGCAGCATATCTTGCAGATGCGCGATGCTGTCCTCGCGCTCACCCAATTGCCACTGGCAGTCCGCCAATTGCGCCCGCGCTCTCATATAGGGTCGGGTTTCGTGGAGGCCCCAGAAGTAGCCAACGTCTTCCTCGAAGATCTCGGGCCCGATCGCCTTCTCACCCGCCAGCACGGCGCGTCGGCAATACTCTCGTTCCTCGAGCAGGCCCTTGGCTTCATCCTTGGCAAGCAAAAGCCACGCGTCCGCGCACAACTCGGAGACCTCCAGGGCCCGTCGAGCCAGCGCAATACGGGCGCGCTTGCTCGCGGACAACCAGGCCTCGTAGACCATTTCCTGTGCCCGCCCCAGGGCAGCTTCCGCTGCGTCCTCGGGTGCTGCGTCTTCGTCGAACAAATCAGCCCCCAAATCGACATTGGTCGACGGGTCGAGCTGACAGGCGGCGCTCTCGACGCTCTTCAGCGAGCTTTCGACCGCTCCATGCTCATCTTCCGAGAAGTATCTGTCCAACTTTGGGGCGAATCTTTTTTTCGCGGCTTTCTTGCCGGACTTCCGGCGATTCTTGCTGGTAGGCATGAGCACCTCGGGCGGACGTGAAACCGACGCCACTCTATCAAAACCGACGGGTCGATTGCCAGTGCCACAGCCGTGAACGAATGACCCAATTCAGTTCCACCGCCCAGAATTCGACCGCCGAAGCGTTTGCCGATGGCTTCGACAACAGTGCGGGCCCTGCCCGGCAAAAGACAACCTGCTGTGCCGATCGCTAAGGTCCCTGTTTGAGTTCCGGCCGTATTTGGGCGAGGTTACCATCGAAAGTAAGCGCGAAGATTCCCGGTCGTGCTCAATGAACGAGATGGCACCTGCCCCGATCACTGGCAAAGAAGTAAAAAACCATGAGCGAAGCACCCAAAATCCTCGCCTTCGCGGGTTCCGCCCGCCGCGACTCCGCCAACAAGAAACTGGCCGCGGTGGCGGCCAAGGCGGCGGAAGCGGCGGGCGCGGAGGTCACTTTGATCGATCTGGCCGACTATCCGGCGGCGGTCTACAACGGCGACGACGAAGACGCCAACGGCCTTCCCGAAACCATGCGCGCGCTCAAGCGGCTGATCGGCTCGCACGACGGTCTGGTCATCGCCACACCGGAGTATAACGGCGCGCTGCCGCCCTTGCTGGTCAATGCCTTCAGCTGGGCCTCGCGGCGTGAGGGCGAGGAGGAGGCCTTGGCCGTCTTCAAGGACAAACCCGTCGCCATCATGGCCGCGTCTCCCGGCGGGCTGGGCGGCGTGCGTGTCGTATCGCGCATGCGCGACTATGTCGCCCAACTCGGCTGCATCGCAATCCGCGGATTCGTCAATCTGGGCGGCGCCTACGATGCCTTCGACGCGCAAGGGGCGCTGACACGGGAAGCGGCCTCGCGGCAGGTCACCGGCTTGACGCAACGCCTGGTGCGGACCGCCGCCGCCTTGCGCTAAAGCAGATCCGGGTCACATGGAATCGCAAGCGGCGATCCCTTGACCCGGTGAATCCGCCCTAGACCTTGCCCAACTTCAAGACCCGCAGGTTGCCGGTGACCACGGCGGCGCCGAAAAGGATGAGGCCGAAGCCGCAGATCGTGGCCCAGGACAGTGTCTCGCCAAGGACCGCGACACCGAGAACGACGGCAACACCTGGCATGAAAAAGGTGAGCAGCGAGGTGTTGGTGGCACCGGCGGTGCGGACCAGCCAAAACAGCAGCATGGCGGGCAATGCGGTGCTGACGACAGCCAGCATGATCAGGCTGACAAGGGCGGTCGGCGTCGGCGAGAGCGCCAGGGGCGCATCGAACAGCAAGCTCAAGGGAGTAAGCAGCACCGCCGCCGTCACCACCTGACCGGCGGCCATGACGAGCGGCGACAATTCGGTCTGACGCCGCGCGTAAATCCCGCCCGCGGCATAACTAAGGGCGCCGGTCAGCGTGATCAGCGTGCCGAGGAGCTGTTCGCCGAGCCCAGCCAGGGTCTGCGGTCCGACGATCAGAACGACCCCAGCGAAACCGATGGCGGCACCGAGGAAACGCGCCACCTTAAAGTGCTCCTCGCGCAGGACCAACGGCGCGACCAGCACGGTGAAGACCGGGATGGTGGCAAAGAGAATGCCGCCGAGACTGCTTTCAATATACTCCTGCCCCAAGGCGACAGCGACAAAGGGGATGGTGGCGGTCAACAGGCCAAGGATCGCCAAGGGACGCCAGCTCGCCAGCGAGCGCGGAAAACGTTCGCCGGCCAGCCGCATAGCGGTGTAGACGACCGCCGCCGCCAGCAGCGCCCGCCCCGCCGCCAGCGTCAGTGGCGAGATGCTGCCGATGGTCAGTTTGATAAAAAAGAAGGAACTGCCAAAGAGGCTGGCCGTCAGAAAGAGGACGGCCCACCTCTTGGCGTCAATTCCCTGGCTCACCGGCAATCTCCATTCCCCGCGTCCCGCCGGCAGTCGGCATTGGCTTGTGGGCGCGGCCGATCATCTCACCATAGGTTATGAACTTGAAGGGGTCGAAGAACTGGGCGGCACTTCTCAGGCGGTCCGCCGCATCCTGCTTCAATGCCGTGATGGCGGCATCCGAGGCATAGCGCTTTTCCGCGCTCACTCCGACGCGATGGCTGCTTCGACCTCCGTCAGACCGCCACGCAACTGCTGCCAGCGCCGCCGGCCGAAGCGTTCGAGGAACTCGCCTTGGGCCGCTTGCCAATAGGGCCGCGCCCGCTCCAGCGCCTTGCGGCCCTTCGTGGTGAGCGACAGCAGGCGCACCCTGGCATCCTCGCCGGCGTGCCCGGCGATCAAACCGTCTTGTTCGAGGACCCGCAGGTTGCGAGTCAAGGTGGTGCGATCCGTCCCCATTCGCTCGGCCAGGTGGCTGACCGATAGGGGCGCGAAGTTCGCCAAGGTTACCAGCAGGGTGAATTGCGTGTTGCGCAGGCCGCTTGGTTGTAGCCGCTGGTCGTAGAACTGCGCGACCAAACGCGCTGTCTTGCGCAGGTTCATGCAGGCACAGATTGACGGGTCGTTGCTCATCGCCTCGGTCTCGTACGGTTTCTAGTGTATCTACACCTACTAAGGTGCGCATGCACCTAATGTCAAAGTGATTCCGCTGCCCTAGGACCGGCTCCAATCCGGGAAGACGCCTATCGACATTGGCGGAATGCACCGCATCTGGTACTTATGCGGTCTGGATTCCAGCTATACACACTGGATTGCACAAATAGCCCCAAAGCGAGCTTGCTCACGATGTGTTGTGGCACTCCCCGAGAATCGATGACCCGAAAAACTCAGGGGAACTCGGGTTTCAGCGCTGGCTTTCACGACGGCACAAGCCATCCGCGACGGTTGACAAGCGGGCCAGGTGATCCGCCGAAGATCCGCAGTTTTGCCATAGCGTTTGCCAATTCGGAGGGGTTCGGGTAGACGATGGCGAACCGACGACGACCCACCTCTACTTCCAACGGCGTCGTTGCTTTCAAAAACATGGAGAAGCGGTCGAATGGCCAGAAAACCGAACTACCGCTTTGAGCGGTCCGAACGTGATCGCCAGAAAGCGGCGAAGAAGGCAGCGCGACTTGCCGCCAAACAAGGAAAAACCGAGACCACGACAGACGCCGAGACCGTTCCGGCCGCCCCGGAACCAAAAGAGGATTGAGATCGCAGGCGCCTATCGTCCGGCCGGTTTATCCCTCCAGAGCGTTCTCGTCGCCCTTCCTTCCCTGTCGCGGCGGCCCGCCTAGTACTCTTCGTTGAGCGCCTCGGCGGCCCGGATTTGCGTTCGCGGCGGGCGATGTAGTCGCGCAACTCTTCGTCTTGGGCGGCATCGAGCACCGGTTCTTCATAGTCGTCCAGGATCTGACGTGCCCGCTCCAGGGCGCGTGCCCTTGGGCCTTTCCGCATTGGCGCCCGCCCAACACCTCCAGAATTACCTATACAAAGTGTAAACTTCAAAATTCCAGCTTGGTGGCACAAGCGAATTGTTGCGTGGTCGGCGGCACGGCGCCAGGAACTTGATCTGCAAGATCCTCGATGCCACAACCGCCAAAAGGCCCCTTTCCGGCCCCATCGCACTTCCGCCACTCCGGCAACGCGCCATAGGCAGCAAAGCGATAGAGCTTGACATCCGGGCGGCGAGCGCCCAATTACCCGACAGTTACTCGCGACCGCGCGAGGAGCTTTTGAAAACTCGAAGCTCTCGTTCCCGAAGTAATTTTCCCTAACGTCCGTTTGCTCCAAGTGCGCGTGGAAGACGGTAATGCGCGCTTAGCCATCTGACGCATCCACAGCGGATGCGCGGGACTTGGCGCTACAAGGACACCCTATTCAGTGACCAACACTACTTTTGTTACGCTCGGCCTTGCCGAGCCGATTGTGCGCGCCCTCGTGGCGGCACGCTACACCACCCCAACACCTATCCAGATGCGCGCGATCCCGCCGCTGCTTGATGGCCGGGATTTGCTCGGCATCGCGCAAACCGGAACCGGCAAGACAGCCGCCTTTGCTCTGCCGATTCTGCAGGCTCTCTCGCAAACCCGCGAAAAACCGCGCCCCGGTAAGGCACGTGCCCTGATTCTCGCGCCAACACGCGAAATCGCCATTCAGATCGAGCACAGTTTGGCGGACTATGGCCGGTATCTGCAACTCACTCATACCGTCATCGTCGGCGGCGTCGCACAAGGACCGCAACGCCAAACGATGGCGCGTGGCGTCGACATCCTTGTCGCCACTCCCGGCCGCCTTCTTGACCTGATCAATCAAGGTCGGGTCGGCCTCGACCGGGTCACGCATCTCGTCTTGGATGAAGCCGATCGCATGCTCGACATGGGCTTTATCCGCGATGTTCGCAAGATCGTCGCTGCTTTGCCCGAGCGGCGGCAAAGCCTGCTGTTTTCGGCAACCATGCCCGCCGAGGTCGAGCGTCTCGCCAACCAGATGCTGTCCAATCCAACACGTGTCGAGTCGACCCCCGAAGCCATAACCGTCGACCGCATCGATCAGCAAGTCGTGCACGTCGGCAAC
>JAJFGM010000693.1 GCA_021776145.1 Kiloniellaceae bacterium
CGCACGTTTAATCTTGTTTTGCCCGGAAGGTTTCATGACAGCCGCCGCAACCGTTCTTGCCCACTGCGCCGAGCTGTTGGCCGATAGCCGCGACATCGCCGCCTTCGGCGACCTGCGCCATCTTCGCGCTTTCATCCGACAATTTCTGCACGGCGGCCTCAAAGTCACTCCACTTCTCCCAGATTGCCGGCAGGGCGCGGGTCTCGCCGGCTTCCTTGCCGCTGTCCTTGGGAAACAGCCGCAGTAGGTTTTTCGACAACGCGTTGATGGCGTGGGCATGGCCGGCGACTTCGTCGGTGAAGCTGACCTCGCCTTTGGCAACAGCAGCCATCGCGCCCATATGGGCACCGATCGCTTTCATTGTGGTTTGCCGGTATTTGATCAGGTTGGCGGCTTCATCCGCCGCTTGTGTCGGTTGTCCGACCGTCACGCTGGCTATGACGGCAACAGCTAAAAGCGAACAAAAATGTTTCAACGAACGCATTGGCGACCCCTTCAAATTTATTGTTTCATTTGGCGGGGTTATGTTCGCAAAGCCCAAGGAGCAAGGGAACAACTAACGCGTGTTGCCGCCCTAAGGATCACAAGATTGTGATCATAAAGCAGGCCTTTATGAGAGGCCTGAAGCGGGCGCTTAGACCGGCGACTGCGGCTTGCCGCGCACGCAATAGGATTCCGCCCGGATCAGGAGTTTGCTCATCAAGCGGTCGAGTTGTTCGCGCTCGCGATCGTTCAGGATCCCGACCAATGCGGCTTCGTGGGCACGCGCCAGGGGCACGATCTGATCGTAGATGTGGCGTCCGGCAGGCGAGAGGTGCAGGCGCAAGGCGCGTCGGTCGTTATGGTCCGGAAGCCGTTCTATGCGATCTGAACTCAACAGGCGTGCAACGGCGCGACTCACCTGCACCTTATCCATTGCGGTTCGGCGCCCGACTTCGGTTGCCGAAATGCCGGCGAAAATTCCGAGCACCGCCATGATCCGCCACTCCGCGATCGTCAGGTCGAAGCGGTTGGAATAGTCGGCCGCTATGGCCGAGCTGACGAGGTTGGAGACGAGGGAGAGCCGATAGGGCAGAAAGCTCTCCAAGGCCAAGGGCTCGGTCTCGAGGTCCGGATCTTGGCCCGGGTCCCGGCCCGGATCTGGGCCCGGATCGTGCCTGGCCGGCATATCGGCTATTTCGTTTTCCACACCCTTCTTCCGCCGGCTCAGATTACGCCGCGTCGCACCTGATCGGCTTCGATGGATTCGAACAGCGCCTGGAAATTGCCTTCACCGAAACCCTCGTTGCCCTTGCGCTGGATTAGCTCGAAGAAAATCGGACCGATGGCGTTCTGCGTGAAGATCTGCAACAGCAGGCCCTGGCCTTCGGTCGGGGCGCCATCGATCAGCACGCCGTTTTCGCGCAGCCGCACGAGGTCTTCGCCGTGTCCTGGAACGCGTGCATCGACCTTTTCGTAGTAGGTGTCGGGAGTCGACTGAAACTGCACGCCGCTTCCGCGCAGGTTATCGACAGTGGCACAAATGTCGCCGGTTCCGAGGGCGATGTGTTGAATGCCTTCGCCCTTGTATTCGCGTAGATACTCGGCAATCTGCGACTTGTCGTCGGAAGATTCGTTGATCGGAATGCGGATCTTGCCGCAGGGGCTCGTCATCGCCCGGCTTTTCAGTCCCGTCAGCTTGCCTTCGATGTCGAAGTAGCGAATTTCCTGAAAATTGAAGAGGCGTTCGTAATAGCCGGCCCACTGATCCATGTTGCCGCGGTTGACGTTGTGGGTAACGTGATCGATGTAGGTGAGACCGGCGCCGCCACGCTCGAAGTCCTCGCCTTCGATGGGGCGGAAATCGACGTCGTAGATCGAATTCTCGCCGTAGCGGTCGACGAGATAGATGCGGCTGCCGCCGATGCCCTCGATGGCTGGTATATTGAGCTCCATGGGCCCGACCGGATCCTCGACCGCCGTCGCGCCGAGTTCCATGGCGCGTGCGTGCGCCTTGGCGGCATCCTCTACACGAAAAGCCATGGCACAGGCCGAAGGTCCATGCGCGCGCGCGAAGCGCTGCCCGAAGCTTTCCGGCTCGGCGTTGACGATGAAATTGACATCGCCTTGGCGGTAGAGCGTGACATCCTTGGAGCGGTGCTGGGCGACGGCACGAAAACCGAGGGAGGTAAACAGGCTGGCCAACTCCTCCGGATTGGGCGCGGTGTATTCGATGAATTCGAAACCGTCGGTCTTCATCGGATTGTCGAAAAGGTCCGGCATGGGGGGATCCACGATGTTGCGGGCCGCGGCGGTGGATCTTGCGGCTGCCCGGCAGTTGGTTTCATTTGTAACTTAATAGTTGCGAATGAAACTAAAGTCAAGGCGATATCGGATGAACCCATGACGCGGTGGTTTGCGCGCGGCCTCTTGCAGGGAATCGCGCCATTTGCGTTATGATTGCGGCCTAGCTCGCAAGCGGGGAGCAAGGAATTGCCAAAACAGCGAGGCGCCCGCCCGCTTTGGCCGTGGGTGGTGGGCGTCGGCCTGATGGCGCTGCTGCCATCGGCGGCGGCGGCGCAGCTTGCCGGTGACGCCGCGGCCGGCGAGAAGCTTGCCAAGGACTGGTGCGCTCAGTGTCACGTCATTGGCGACTACAATCCCTATGGCGGGGTCGGCGCGACGCCGTCCTTTTGGATCATGAAACGCAAGCCGGAAACCTATTACCCAAAACTGAAGAGCTTTCAGGAGCGGCGGCCGCATGCGGCGCGTCAGTTCGACTTGACCCCCAAGGACATCGGCAACATCCTGAAATATGTCGATAGTCTGGTGGCCAAGTAAGTACGACGTAATACTCGTAAATTCGCCACATTGTTAGGTAAGACATGTCACTATTCGTGACCTGATTCCAAAAGCTTTTCGCCAAGGTGACCGGAAATCTTCGCTGGGATCCATGAATCAACGCCGTTGCACGGTCTGAATAGCAGTGGGATTAGCCTTCTTCATTTGCCCCTAAATAATAAATCCTTCACCGGTTTTGCGTAGGTTTAGTGCCGAAATGCCACCTTTACCAAAATCGCGGCTGGGGATTGCGCTAGGCAGCGGTGCGGCTCGGGGATGGGCCCACCTCGGCGCTTTGCGCGCACTCGATCAGCTCGGTATCAGACCTGATGTCGTTTGCGGCACCTCGATGGGGGCGCTGGTGGGTGGATTCTACCTCAGCGGGCACCTTGCGGGGCTGGAGGATTGGGCACGGCGGCTGACCAAGCTCAAGATTCTGCGGTTCATGGATTTCAGTCTCTCCGGCAGCGGTCTGATCGGCGGCCAGCGGTTGATCGCGGAAATGCAGAGCGTTCTTGGCGACTGCCAGATTGAAGACCTGCCCGGTCCCTACGCCAGCGTCGTAACCGATTTGCGAACCGGCCACGAAGTCTGGCTGACCCAGGGGAGCCTTGTCGAAGCGATGCGCGCCTCGTTTTCGCTGCCCGCCTTTTTCGATTCCTTCAAAGTCGATGGGCGTTGGGTGGTCGATGGCGCCCTGGTCAATCCCGTGCCTGTTTCGGTCTGCCACGCCCTAGGTGCCCGCGTTGTCATTGCCATAAACTTGAACGCCACGCCGCAGGCGCGCAACGGTTCGCAGCCAATCTCCACGGCGGCCGGACTGGGCGGTGCCGTCGGCTGGACCAGCGCCCTGTTACGCAGGTCGCGGCGCGGACCGAATCTGCTCGATGCGCCGATGGAGGCGGAAGAGGCGGGTGCGCCCAACCGCATGGGCGTTCTCGCTTCGACGCTCAACATCGTGCAGGATCGGGTGACGCGAAGCCGTCTTGCCGCCGATCCGCCGGATGTGCACATCGTGCCGCGTGTCGGCAAGATCGGCTTGCTCGATTTTCACATGGCCAAGGAAGCCATCGAGGCCGGCGAGGCGGCCATCTATGATTCCGAAACCCTGATCCGCGACGCGATGGATCTGTTCGAGGTGACCGGTTGATGTTGAGTGCGACGATCCCCCGTCTGACAGGCGTTTGGAAAGGCTTCAGGCGCTTGGTCTTCGGGATTAGGGCTGCCGAGAGTGCACCGGCCGTACGCCCCTACGCCTGGGAATCCTCCTATCCAACAGGTTTGGACTGGGAACTCGATGTCACGCCGCGCCCGCTCTACGCTCTGCTCGACGATGCAGTGGCGCAATTTCCCGACCGCCCCTGCCTCGAGTTTCTCGGCAAGCGCTATAGTTACGCAGAGGTCGGTGAACTCGTTTCCAAGGCCGCCAAGGGCCTGCGTGAAATCGGTGTCGGCAAGGGCGTCAAGGTCGGCCTGTTTCTGCCGAATTCACCGTATTACGTGATTTCCTATTTCGCCATCCTCAAGGCCGGCGGCACGGTGGTCAACTTCAACCCGCTTTATGCCGAGCGCGAAGTGCGGCGCCAGATCAACGATTCCGGCACCCGCGTCATGATCACCATGAACCTGCGGTCGCTCTATCCCAAGGTCGCCGGACGTTTGGCCGACAGTTGCTTGCGCAAGGTTGTCGTCTGTTCCATGGGCGCCGCTTTGCGTCTGCCGGACAAGGCACTCTTTGCGATTTTCAAGCGCAGCGAAGTGGCAAGCATTCCCAGTGACGAACAGCATGTCCGTTTCGAGAAGCTGATCGCCAACCATGGCGATTTCGAGCCGGCGATTGTCGACCCAAGGCGCGACTGCGCCCTCTTGCAGTTTACCGGCGGCACCACCGGTGTGCCCAAGGGCGCCGCCTTGACGCACGCGGCGATCTACAGCAACGCGGTACAGACCCGCGCCTGGGCGCAAGGCATCGAACCGGGCCAGGAAAAGGTCGTGGCGGTGCTGCCGCTGTTCCATGTCTTCGGCATGACCGGGGTGATGACCGTCGGACTAATGTGCGGCTCCGAGATTCTGTTGCAGCCGCACTTCAAGGTCGGCGATGTTCTGCGGTTGATCGAGAAGTATCAGGCGACAATTTTCTTCGGCGTGCCGACCATGTATTCGGCCATCAACGGCCATCGTGGCGAGCGTGACGCGCGTGAAGTCGACCTTTCCAGCCTGCGTTTCTGTGTTTCCGGCGGCGCGCCCCTGCCGGCCGATATCAAGGAGAATTTCGAGCGCCTCAGCGGCTGTACCCTGGTCGAGGGCTACGGCCTGACCGAAGCCGCGCCGGTGTGCACCATCAACCCGATCGACGGCGTCAACAAGATCGGCTCGGCCGGGTTGCCGGTACCGGGCACCGTCGTCGAAATCGTCGCCCTCGACGACCCCTATCTGGTGCTGCCATGTGATGAAGTGGGTGAAATCTGTGTCAGCGGGCCGCAGGTGATGACGGGCTACGCGCGTCACAGCGAGGAAACCGGCGAGGTGCTGCGCAACGGCCGGCTGCAGACCGGCGATGTTGGCTATATGGATGCCGAGGGTTACCTTTTCATTCTCGACCGCATCAAGGATCTGATCATAACCGGTGGCTTCAATGTCTATCCGCGCATGATCGAAGAGGCTGTTCTGCTCCATCCCGATGTCGTCGAGGCCGCCGTCTGCGGTGTCCCCAACAAGCATCGCGGCGAGACCATCAAGGCCTATGTCGTTCTGCGCGAAGGCTGCGAACTGCGATCCAGCGAGCTGCGCGCCTTTCTCCAGGACAAGCTGGCAAATTTCGAGATCCCAAGGCAGGTGAAGGTCGTCGACGAGATCCCCAAGACCATGCTCGGCAAACCGCTGCGACGCAAGTTGATCGCCGCGGAATTGAAGGCGCGTAATGGCGGCGCCGGTGTGCGGGTTGAAGACGACGAAGAGGAAACAGAGCAGTGCACGGCGGCCGATGACATGGCGCCGAAAGACATGGCGCCGAAAGACAAGGCGCCGAAAGACAAAGCGCCGAAAGACAAGGAGGATCATCGCGCGGCATGACAATGGAAGCAAAAACACGAGCCGTTGAAGGCCGCTTGATGGATCTGGCCGGCCTCAACTACGTCGTCAAGTTCGTCATCGGCGACGACGGCGCGCTGGTCATCGATGGCAAGTCCATGCCGCCGCGGCTGGCGGAAGACAGCGACGAGGCCGATTGCACCATCCGCCTTTCCGGCCCCGACTTCGATGCGTTGATCGCCGGTACGCTCAATCCGACGCTGGCCTATACCCTTGGCAAGCTGAAGATCGACGGCTCCATGGGCGTCGCCCTGAAATTGGCATCGATGCTGGAAGAATGAGACGTTCGAGACCGGCTCGTCTCGGTGCAATTCCCCGACCTAAGAACTCTCCCTTAAAAGCTCACTGGCCGGTAAAAGCTCATTGGCCGGCCGCTTCACTGTAGCGCGGCATGTCGTCGGGTTTGCGGCTGTCGTCGAGATAGTTGTGCAGGTGAACCGTGGTCTGCCGCTCGGTGATTTCGATGACGGCGTAGGCCGGAGGTTCGTGGTCGTAGGGCACCGACGTCACGGTCTCGAAGTCGAGCGGCACCTGGTGCACGGTGGAGGGCAGGGCGGAAAAGGCGATGTCCCGCCAACTGCCGCTCACCGGCCGGTGCACATGTCCGAAAAAGATGTGACGGATGTTCTTCGCCTTGGCGATGATCTCGACCAGTTCGGCCTCTTCGCGCAGGCGGATGCGGTCGAGGCTGGGGATGCCGATGTCGAAGGGCGGGTGGTGCATGAAGAGGAAGACCGGACGCCGCCCGGCGGCGGCGAGCTGCCCTGAAAGCCATGCGCAGCGCGCCGCGTCGTAACCGCCGTGATGACTGCCCGGGACGTGGGTGTCGAGCAGTATCAGGTTTCCGGCAGGGGTCTCGACGACGCTTTGCACGAAACCCTTGTCGTCCACCGGGCTGTCCGGAAAGGCTTGGCGAAAGGTGTCGCGGTTGTCGTGATTGCCGATCAGCAGGCGGTACGGCGGCGTAAGCGTTCGCAGGGCCGCTTTCAGCAATTCATAAGCTTCCGGCGCACCGCGGTCGGCGAGATCGCCGGTGATCAGACAGCAGGCGGCGTCGCCGTGATGGCGGTTGATGTCGTCGATGCAGGCCGCCAGACGCGCCGCCGGGTCGAGCCCGAGCAGCCGCAATCCCGGCGGGACGAAGTGCAGGTCGGAGATCTGGATCAGCTTCATGGCTGCGGCCTTCGGTCACCTATTGAGTCTGCAGCTTCAGCTTTGCAGCGGCGAATTTCAAGCCGGCAGGTAGTGTGATTCCGGTCGAGCGTCGCTCTGACGGCCATGTCCCCCTATTGCAAAGCCATGACACGGCGCCAAAGCCTATGCCTTCATAACCCGGCAAGTATTTCGCTACCGGACCACTATAGCGAGCGAAGATCGAGGCCACCTCAGACTTCGGGCTGGGGTTGGCCTCGATCACCACGCTGCAACCTACCTCACGGCCAAGAACAGCTGAGAATTACCGCGCAGCACATCGAGCGCAATGACTCGCTTATGGGACTTGGCGATTTTTTCAAGATCGGCGGTGGAACCTATGCGCTCGCGATTCACGGCCAAGAGGATGTCGCCCTCGCGTAGCCCAAAACGCCAGGCGGGACTGCCCGGTTGAACCTCCGCCAGGAGCACGCCCTCGACGTTGCCGGAAGCTGGATGGTCTTCGGGTATTGGGGTGAAGCGCGCGCCGGCCAACTGAGGCAAGGCTTCGTCATCGCTGACGTGTCCCGCCTTGACGGCTCCAACCTCTATGCGGACCTGGCGTTCTCTGCCGTCCCGATAGTAGCTAAGCGTAACTTCGCTGCCACGTTCAGTCAGACCGACGCGATTGCGCAGGTCGCCGGAATCCTCGATTTCTTTACCGTCCAGAGCAACGATGACGTCGCCCGGCTCCAAACCCGCGGTATCGGCCGGCGAGTCCTTTTCCACGTTGGTCACGACCGCGCCTGCGGCTCTTGGCAGTTCGAAGGCTTCGGCCAAATCTTGGCTTACGTCCTGAATGCCCACGCCAATACGGCCGCGCCTGACCTCACCATGCTTGATCAACTGCTTCATGACAGCAAGCGCCATGTTGGTGGGGACAGCGAAGCCGATGCCGACGTTGCCGCCGCCCGGAGCTATGATGGCTGTGTTGATACCAATCAGTTCACCTTTCGAGTTCACAAGGGCGCCGCCCGAGTTTCCGGGGTTGATTGACGCGTCGGTCTGAATGAAATCCTCATAGCCTTGCATTCCGATGCCTCGGCCGAGCGCGCTGACGATGCCAGTGGTCACCGTCTGCCCCAAGCCAAAGGGATTGCCGATAGCAAAGACAAAGTCGCCAACCTTGAGGTGATCGGAATCGGCAAGTGGCAAGTCAGCGAGATCCTCCGCCTCAATCTTCAATAGCGCGATGTCGGTTGCCGCATCGCTGCCGACCACCTCCGCTACGAGGTTCCGGCGATCTTTCAGCGTCACCATAATCTCGACGGCATTGTCGATGACGTGGCGATTGGTCATGACGTAGCCTTTTCCAGCGTCAACGATGACGCCGGAGCCCGCGCTCATGGCCTCACGCCGCGGCGGCTGGTCGGGCAGATTAAAGAACTTGCGGAAGTAGGGATCGCGGAATAGCGGGTTTTCCTGTCCGGGTGCTTGTTGCCGCACTGCTATGCTGACCACCGCTGGTGTTGTCATCTCCAGCAGGGGCGCCATGGTCATCACACCGCGCTCGGAATCAAGCGACGGAACATTGGCGAGCACAGGCGTCGCCATACTTACTAGGGCCAGAACGCTACCGACCCGCGCCAGATTACTGAACATGGTTCAATGCCTCCTTTGGTTCGGGGTTTGTAAAATCCAGAAAGGCCTGCACCGCTTCAGTGTCTACAAAGAAGCTGCAAGCGAGTGCCAGCAGCAGCAATGCAGCCGCTACGTCAATGTTGTTTAGGCGGTTTGAGGCCAGCCTCTCGCCACGCAGCGCCGCCGCGAGCAGCGCGGTAAGCGCGGAGAATTGCAGCAGCTCACTCAAGACCGGTAGGGCGAGAGGCGCCGGCAGGGCCGATACCAACACCAAGCACACGGCAAACCAGATACCCACGCGCAAGACCGCCTCTTGGAGGCCTGATTGCGATTCTTCCGAGCCGCCGGGCCAGCGATTGTCGCCAAAATTGCCCCTTTGCTCCATTTTCTGTGCTCCTTTCAACCGGGGTCGTCGCCGCGAATTAGGCAGCCTTGGCCTTTATCCGGGACAAGCTTTGGCGTCCCGGTGGGATGGCAGCGGCGATGTTTCGTTCTTGCCTTGTGTTAGCCGGGCCTTCGCAGAAGCCGGTATATCCAACGCTTGATCTTCCGGTCGATGCGTTCGGAAGCGGAAGACTGAACGGCAATGCGTTTTGGGCGCAGGCCTGCCGGTAGATTGCGCTCAAGCCCGATGCTGAGAAGCCCGTTGCTTAGGGTTGCAGATTTTACTTCGGCGAAGTCGGGCAGCCGGAAGCTTGCATGGAAGCGGTGCCTCTCTAAGGCGGCCTCGCGGCCCTTTTGGCCCGAGATGCTGAGCCAACCCTCGCGCTCTTCGACACTTAGCTCCTCGGCACTGAAGCCGGGGATGGCCAGCCTGATGCGTAGTCCGTCGTTGCCGGCGAGTTCCACATCGTATTCGGGCGAAGCCCACACGGGCTCTCTGCGACCGGACCCTGTGCCGATCGTCCAGGGTGACTGAAATCCCAGGGGGCTGGGCAACCTTAAAACGAGAACGGTGTGCATAGCTACATATCCTCCTCTCTTTGAGCAACATGCAACGTTGTGACCCACTGTTGGCGTCGGGCCGCTGCGGCGCTCCCATCACGGCAAGCGCCCGGCGTCAATTCGCGAAGACGGGTGAGGTGCTTAGGCGACCGCGGCCGCTTGGTTGGCGCTGGGCGCCGGGGCACCGGCAAAGGCCGGATCATGCGGCACAACGCCTTGGCGACGGCAACGGTGGAGGCCCAGACGCTGCTCAACCTCGTCTACTAGGCGAAAGTAGCGCGGCAGATGATGGCTCGGAACCGTCGCTGCGTAATCCAGCAACCACGGACCAAAAATTTTACGCACCGCCGCTTCGGCACAGTCATAGCCGGAGAGATGATGATCCCGAGCGGCGATCTCATCGGCGACTTTGACAGCGAAATGAATGCGTTCTTCGGTTACGAAGTCCTGCGAGGCTCGAACCGCCGTCATGGCTCTTCTCCCACATGCCAAGATCTGATTTGAGCGACGCCGGGGCTGGCCCCGACGCGCTCAAACCTTCGTGTATCAGGCGACCTTCTTCGCTGTTGAGGAAATCGCCTTCGGTTCGGAAGTGCTGATCTTGATGCTGCGAGGCTTCATGGCCTCGGGCACTTCTCGCACCAGCTCGATATGAAGGAGTCCGTTCTCCAAGTTGGCTCCGGTCACCTTCACATGATCGGCGATCTGAAAACTCCGCTGGAAGGGACGACCGGCAATACCCTTGTGCAGGAAGCTGCCGTCATCATCCTGCGCCGACTGCCGGCCAACCACCACGAGCGTGTTTTCCCGGGTCTCGATTCCCAGTTCCTCTGGTCCGAAACCGGCCACCGCCATGGTGATACGATAGGTGTCGTCGCCGAGCTTCTCGATATCGTAGGGGGGATAGCCAAGGGTCGCCTCGTCCACCTGAGCCGCCGCCTCCAGAAGCCTGGGCAGCCGGTCAAAACCAACGGTTGAACGAAACAAGGGGCTAAAATCTAAGGCACTGCGCATTGATACCCTCCATTGAGCTGTATCGCGGGGCGCGGCTCTCTTCCTTTGACGTGCCGCATGGCCCCGTCTGGGTTGCCAAGAGACCCTCCTTGGAGCGGCCTCGCGCAATGAGATAGTCAGACCGTATTTGAATTCAAGAGTGAAAAAAGGCGAATTGGATATTTTTTTGTCGAGCGAGGGAGAGGCGCAGTTTACGCGCAAGAAATACCCATAACCCACTGTTAGACAAGTTTATTTCTTGCGCCCTCTATTGCTTGCGTCCCTCTATTGCGTTCGCCCGCTTTCGGCGGGCCTTGCGAGACAGCATGTTGAGGCCTTCGATCATAGCGGAAAAAGCCATCGCCGCATAAATGTAGCCTTTCGGAACGTGCGCGCCGAAACCTTCCGCCATCAAGGTCGTTCCGATTAGCAATAAAAACCCGAGTGCGAGCATCACGATCGTCGGGTTGGCGTGGATGAAATTCGCAAGGGGATCGGCGGCCAGTAACATCAGAATGACAGCGACGACAACGGCGATGACCATGACCGGTATATGCTCGGTCATGCCGACGGCGGTGACAATACTGTCAATGGAAAACACCAAGTCGAGAATCAGGATTTGACCGATGACGACGCCTATGCTCGGCGCCGTGAGCGTGGGGTTGAGGGCGTCCGGGCCCGGCTCCGGATCGACGCTGTGGTGTATCTCCGTCGTTGCCTTCCAGACCAGGAAAAGGCCCCCGGCGATCAGGATCAGGTCGCGCCATGAAAATCCGTGCTCGAAGAGCGTGAAAATCGGGGCGGTCAGCTTGACGATGATGGCGACTGTTCCAAGAAGCGCGAGGCGCAGCACCAACGCTCCGCCAATACCGATGCGCCGGGCCCTGGGCCTCTCGTGCTCGGGAAGCTTGTTGGTTAGGATTGAGACGAAGATCAGATTGTCGATGCCAAGCACGACCTCCATCGCGATGAGAGTTGCCAAGGCAATCCAAGCGGCAGGGTCCGTGGCGAGCGTAAACAGCAGTTCCATCTTTGTTGCCTGGCCTCTCTATGTTCTTGGATTTGGGCATGCGATCTTGAGGATCTACACCAAGGGTCGTGCCTCACGCAAACGGCCCGTCTCTTGCGGCCGTCAGCACCGCTCGGCCGTGCCGTCGCCACGGCGCTGGGCGTGCGCATCTAAACAGGCGGAATGCCAGGTGCGTTTATTTTCGCTTGAGTAGCGGTCGAGCCGCCGGGAAATAGGGGGACAAAGTCGCCCCTCAGAACCACTCGGCCGGCGGGTCCATCAGCGGGCCGGCGCCGGCGGTGATGGTGGTGAAGAGGCTGTTGGCCTCGGGCAGCAGGTAGGTCATGTAGAAACGCGCCGTCGCCAGTTTCGCCTTGTGGAAGTCGTCGCGCTGGTCTTCCGGCACGGCCAGGGCGACCTCGGCCATGCGGGCCCAAAGGTAGGCGAGGATGACCAGGGCGAAAAGGCGCAGGTAGTTGCTCGCCGCCGCCGCGCCCTGGTTGGGGTCGCGCATGCCTTCCTGGGCGATCCACACGCTGGCCTGCTGCAGCTTGGCGAAGGCTTTGGCCAGCGGCAGCATGTAGTCCTGCATGCCGGGCTCGGCCATGTTGGCCTCGATGAAGGCGGCGACGGGGTGGAAGAAGCGGCGCAGCAGGCGTCCGGCGTGCTGCGGCAGCTTGCGGCCGACCAGATCGAGGCCCTGGATGCCATAGGCGCCTTCGTAAAGCTGGGTGATGCGCGCGTCGCGCACCAGTTGTTCCATGCCGGTCTCGCGAATGAAACCGTGGCCGCCGAAGATCTGCACGCCGAGATTGGCGGCGGTGAAGCCGTGGTCGGTCATGAAGGCCTTGATGATCGGCGTCAAGAGCGAGATCAGGTCGTCGCACTCTTGCCGCGTCGCGGCGTCGGGGTGGCGGGTCGAGACATCGAGATTGATCGCCGTCCAGACGGCCAGGGCCCGCGTTCCCTCGTTGAGGGCGCGCATGGTCAAGAGGTTCTTGCGCACATCGGGGTGCACGATGATCGGATCGGCGGCCTTGTCGGGTTCGGCGGCGCCCTTGAGGGCGCGTCCCTGCCGCCGCTCCTTGGCATAGGCCGCCGCCGACTGATAGGCGGTCTCGGCGATACCGAGACCCTGCAGGCCGACGGCCAGGCGCGCTTCGTTCATCATGGTGAACATGTAGCGCATGCCCTTGTGCGGCGCGCCGACCAGGGTGCCGCGCGCCGCGTCGAAGTTCATGACGCAGGTCGACGAGGCCTTGATGCCCATCTTCTGTTCGATGCTGCCGCAGACCGCGGCATTGCGCTCGCCGAGGCTGCCGTCGTCGGTGACCAGGATCTTCGGCACCAGGAACATGGATATGCCGCGCACGCCGGGCGGCGCGTCGGGCAGCTTGGCGAGCACCAGATGCACGATGTTGTCGGTCAGGTCGTGTTCGCCGGCGGAGATGAAGATCTTGGTGCCGGTGATCTTGTAGAGGGTCTCGCCGTCGGGGCCGACGCCGTCCGGCTCGGCGCGGGTGCGGATGAGCCCCAAATCGGTGCCGCAGTGCGGCTCGGTCAGGCACATGGTGCCGCTCCAGGTGCCGGCGACAAGTTGCGGCAGGTAGTGGTTTTTCTGTGTCTTGCTGCCGTGCAGGGCGAGGGCATTGTAGGCGCCGTGGCTCAGTCCGGGATACATGCCGAAGCTGAGGTTGGTCGAACAGATCATCTCATTGATGAGGAACTGCAGGGTATGCGGCAGCCCCTGGCCGCCGTAATCGGGATCGCAGGAGAGGCCGCACCAGCCGGCCTCGCTGAAGGCGCGATAGGCTTCCTTGAAACCTTCCGGCGTGCGCACCACGCCGTTTTCAAAGACGCAGCCCTCGGCGTCGCCGCTGGCGTTGAGCGGCAGCAACTCGTTGACGGCAAAACGCTCGGCCTCTTCCAGCACGGCATCGACGATCTCGCCGCTGGCGTCCTCGTAACCGGGCAGGCTGGCGACCCGGCCCTCGTAGTCGAAGACCCGGTGCAGCAGGAAGCGAATATCCTCAAGCGGCGCGCGATAGGTGATCATGACCGTCAGTTCCTCAGCGGCTTGCCGGTCTCGAGCGTATGCTCGATGCGGGCCAGCGTTTTCTCGGTGCGGACCAGGCGCATGAAGGCCTGGCGTTCCAAAGCCAGGACGTCGCTCTCGGCGATGGGCGCGGTGTGGTCGGCCTCCTTGCCGCCGGTGAGGACGTCGCCCAGGCCGTCGGCGACGACGAGATCGTGTTCGCTGGCCTGGCCCTTCAGATGCAGGTCGTGCAGCACCAGATTGAGCGCCGCCTTGCCGGAGGGGCCGGGCAGGGTCAGCTCGACCGGTTCTGGCGGCGCGTAACCCTCGACCAGTTGCAGGGCCTTGGCCTTGGCGTCGGCCAGCAGACGGTCGCGGTTGAAGGTGATGCCGTCATCGCGGCGCAGAAACGCCATCTCCTGCGCCTGAAAGGCCGATTTGGCGACCTTGGCCAGGCCGATGGCCTCGAAGGCGGCGGCGACCGGCGGGATCGGGCCCTTCGGCAACTTTGGCGCGGCGCTGTAGCGGGCCAGCAGTTCCTTGCAGCCGCCCCAGGCCGGAATCACCCCGACACCGGCCTCGACCAGTCCGACATAGCTCTCGGCGTGTGCCTGCACGGCATCGGAGTGCAGCAACAGCTCGCAGCCGCCGCCCAGCGCCAGCCCCGAGGGAGCGGAGACGACGGGGAAGGGCGCGGCTTTCAGGCGCTGATAGGTCGCCTGGCCCAGTTCGACCATGTTCTCGATCATCGGCCACAGCGCGGTATTGGCGGCAAAGAGGGCAAAGCCAAGGTTGGCGCCGGCCGAGAAGTGCTCGCCCTCGTTATAGATGACCAGCGCCTTGTGATCCTTCTCGACGGTCTGGATGGCTTTACCGAGCAGCGCGATGACGTCGGGGTCGATGGAATTCAGCTTGGTGTGGATCTCGAAACAGAGCACGCCGTCGCCGATGTCCCACAGGCTCGCCGAGCCGTTACGCTTGAGGGCCGGGCCCTGGCGCTTGATGTCGGCCAGCAGCAGCACGCCGGGGGCCTGCAGGAGATCGTGATAGTGTCCGTCGGGCTGCAGGACCTGCAGCCGGCCCTCGGCCTGGCGATAGAATCCCTCGGCCGCGGCGGCCTTGGCGAGCAGCGGCGGCACGGCCCGCTGCTCGGCGACGAGGCGCTCGGTCAACACCGCCGCGCCGATGCGGTCGATCAGCTCGAAGGGGCCGTATTTCCAGTTGTAGCCAAGCCGCATGGCGCGGTCGACGTCGCCGGGGCTGTAGGCGATTTCCGGCACCAGCGCGGCGGCGTAACTCAAGGTTTGCGACAGCACCGACCAGGCGTAACGCCCGCCCTTGTCCGCGTGCGCGATGAGGGCCGCCAGTCCGCCGGCTTTCGCGGCATCGAGGCTGGCCAGGTTGGCTCGTGCGGACTTGGCGTAGGCTCCGGTCTTGAGGTCGCGCGCTTCCTTGACGCGGCCGCCGCCCTCGGTATTGAGACGATAGAAGCCGCCCTTGCCCTTGCGGCCGGTATAGCCGCTGGCGATCATCTCGTGCAGGAACGGCAACTCGCGGCGCAGCCCGTGATAGGCGTCGCCGTCGGCGAGGTTGGCGGCGAGGCTGCGATCGACATGCGGCATGAGGTCGAGGCCGACCAGATCGAGCAGCCCGAAAACCCCGGTCTTGGGGATGCCGAGCGGCCGGCCCATGAGGGCATCGGCTTCCTCGATGGAGATTTCCTGATCGAGCGCCTCGACCAGGGCGCACTGGATCCAGAAGGTGCCGATGCGGTTGGCGATGAAGCCGGGGGTGTCGTGACAGGCGACGACGCCCTTGCCGAGGCGGCGGTCGGCGAAATCGTTGAAGGCGGCGAGGCGCTCGGCGTCGACTTCGGCGCCGCCGACGACCTCGAGCAGGCGCATGTAGCGCGGTGGATTGAAAAAATGAGTGATCAGAAAGTCGCCGGCAAAGCGCGCCGGCAGGTCCTCGATCAATTTCGCCCGTGGCAGGGTCGAGGTGTTGGAGGAGACGATGGCGCCGTCCTTGCGCCGCGCCTCGATGCGGGCATAGAGGTCGCGCTTGATCGCCAGGTCTTCGATCACCGCCTCGACGATCCAGTCGGCGCCGGCGAGGACCTCCAGATCGTCTTCCAGGTTGCCGGGCGAAATCAGTCGCGCCGCGCGTTTCGACATCAAGGGTTCGGGGTCGGCCTTCAAAAGACGCGCCAGGGCAGCCTCGGCCAGGATACTGCGTCGCTCGCTGCTTTCCGGCACGATGTCGAGCAGGTGAACCGCGATGCCGGCGTTGGCGAGATGCGCGGCGATGCCGGCGCCCATGACGCCGGAGCCGATGACGACCGCCTTATCGATCTGCATCAGACCCGCTCCAGGACCGTCGCGATGCCCTGGCCACCGCCGATGCATTGCGTCGCCAGGGCCAGCGTTTTGTCTTCGCGGCCCAGCAACTGCGCCGCCTTGCCGGTGATACGGGCGCCGGTCGCGCCAAGCGGATGGCCGAGGGCGATGGCGCCGCCGTCGATGTTGGTCTTGTCGAGATCGAGGCCGAGTTCGTCGGCGCAGGCCAGGGCCTGCGCGGCAAAGGCCTCGTTCAGTTCCACGATGTCGATGTCGGCGACCGTGAGGCCGGCGCGGTCGAGCGCCTTGCGGCTGGCGGAAACCGGCCCGATGCCCATGATCTCCGGACCGCAGCCGGCAACGGCGATGGCGCGGATGCGGGCCAGCGGCGTCAGGCCATGCGCCCGGGCATAGTCCTCGGACGTAACGAGAACCGCGGCGGCGCCGTCGGTCAAGGGCGACGAGGTGCCGGCGGTGACGCTGCCATCGGTCTTGAAGGCGGGCTTGAGCCCGGCCAGGGCTTCCGCCGTCGAGTCGCCGCGGATGCAGCCGTCGGCGGCGACGCGGTGGTTGTCGTCGCCGATGGGCTGGATTTCACCGTCCAGTTTGCCGTCGGCCTGCGCCGCGCTCGCCCGTTGGTGGCTGGCCAGGGCCAGCTCCTCTTGGCGCGCGCGCGCGATGTCATAGCGGTCGGCGACATTCTCGGCCGTCTCGCCCATCGAGATGTAGGCTTGCGGCATGGTCTCGGCCAGTTGCGGGTGCGGCAGCGGATTGAACCCGGGAATTGGCACCCGGCTCATCGACTCGACGCCAGCGCAGATGAAGGCTTCGCCGGCGTTCATCTGGATGGCGCCGGCGGCCATGTGAACCGCCTGCATCGACGACCCGCAGAAGCGGTTGACCGTGGTGCCCGCGACAGACTGCGGCAGGCCGGCGAGAAAGCCGATGAGGCGCGCCACGTTCAGGCCCTGTTCGGCTTCGGGAAAGGCGCAGCCGACGATCAGGTCCTCGATATCGTCGGCGGGAACCGCCGTTTTCTCGACCAGGCCGCGGACAACCGCGGCGGTCAATTCGTCGGGCCGCACCTTGGCCAGCGCCCCCTTGCCGGCGAACTGAAAGGGCGAACGAAGGTAACCGGCTATGACGACGTTTTTTTGCATCGGTGACATCTCCCGAGCTGCGATCCTGCCGGTGTTCCGCTGCAGGGCCGGATGCGGCCGTGGCCTGTCGCTTGCGCGGACCGCGGGTGACTTAGGTCGCCGGACACAAATGGCGAATTTCTTGGGATTCTGGCAAAGGACGTCCGGGCAGGAAAATACTAGGCCAACATAATAACATAGAAGTTAAAATCGACCGCTATTCTAGTGGCTATCAGTCACGCCAAATGTCGCGCCGAATTTGTTATTTTTTCGCTGTTTCTCGCAAAACCATTGCCTGTGTGGCCAGCGTCGGGGTTAAATGCCTGGACGCTTGGTTCCGAGCTTGTTGAAGCGGTTGCGAGGCCGCGCGTATTCTGGCGTTGCGCGAACGGCGCGACGAAGAGATCTGGTCCCGCGATATGTCGTCGGATGGACCCGAGGAGATTGTTAAATGCTTAAGTTTGTCGGTGGAACGTGCCTAGGCCTTTTCCGGGCGCTGAATGTTTCGTCAGCAATGGCGCAATCCAGCTTGTCGGCGGGACAGGGGCATTGCCGCTCGGCGGTGCGGGATTACCTTATTGAGCGGGGTGTCGATGCCCAGGATATTCAAAGCATCGACCTGCGCGCCGAACGCAAGGATCTCACGGCGGTCGAGTCGACCGGCCGCCAGCGACGGGTCGGTTGGGAAGCTTGGGCACGACTGCAGTCTTGCGACAATACTCTGTCCTTCAAGTTGGATGAATTCTGCCGCGTGCTGTCGCGCGATGTTCCCAAGGACTGTCCGATCAAGGAGCTCGAGTCCGACAAGGAATCCGAGGGCGGCCTGCTCGACATTTTCAAGTCGAAAGACAGCGACTAGCTAGAAAGTTCTTGTAGGGAACGGCGCTGTCCCGAGTCGCGGGACGGCGCGCGAGGCATGGCCCGCTGCCGCACGATAGGGCCGCGTCCGCCAGCGGCGGGCGCCGCCAGAGTAATGCGGGGCACCAAAAGTCCGGCATTCGCGGTTTGAATCGGCGCCAGCCGGCTGGCATCCAAGTGACGCCACGCGGCGAACTGAGCAAAGCCAGCTTTATTAGCTGATATCAGTAACATAATTTCAACCCTGATATGGTCACTGTCGGGCGGCCCAGCGGCTTGCCGTGCCGTCGGGCTGTCGTCCGAGCCCGCTGTGGATCGTGGCGTCGGTTGGGATACGGCATCGCAGCGATGCCGGTCGCGGAAAAAAAGGCCATTGTGCATTGCTGAAGCGAAGTCACCGCATTACGGTGTCGGGCACAATATGTATGATGTTGCTGACAGGTGCACCACAAGGAGTGGGGTCAGATGCACAAAGGTCGAATGACACGAGGCGCGCGCCGACTGGCTGCTGTTGGGTCGCTGCTGCTTGTCTTGGGGCTGCCTGCGAGCCCCGCGCCGGCGGCTGAGGCCGAGGAATTGCGCGCGCCCTACTACATCTACGGTGCCGGGACTCTCGGCTGCGCCATCTGGAATCAGGAAAGCGCCTCCAACCAGGAGCAGAATCCGCACTGGTGGCAGCTTCGCGAGTGGCTGTTCGGTTATCTTTCGGCGCATAGCCTGTGGGGCGACGACTCGCGCCGGGTCGCCATAGACAAGGCGAACCCAGGTTTCTATCTCGAGTGGGTGACGACGCATTGCCGCGAGCACCCTGGCGATCCGATCCACAGGGGCGCCAGCCTGCTGATCGAGTTCCTCATTAAATCCGAGAACTGACGAAAACTCAGGGCTAACCAGACTTCGTTTCAGAGTCTCCCAGAAAACCCTGGATCGTCGCCATGAAGCCGGCGATGGAGATCGGTTTGCGCAGGTAGGCGTTGCAGCCGGCGGAGAGGATCCGCGCTTCGTCACCTTCCATGGCAAAGGCGGTGACGGCGATAATTGGAGTTTGCCGCAGCTCGGGATCCTGGCGGATCCACTGCACGACTTCCAAACCCGAGACCTCGGGCAGCCGCACGTCCATCAGGATCAAGTCCGGTTTGTGCGTCTTGGTCATCTCGTACGCGGCGACGCCGTCGCTGGTTTGCAGTGTGCGATAGCCGGCGATTTCAAGCAGTTCGCAAAACAGCTTGCTGCTGAGCTGATAGTCTTCGACGACAAGGATGGTTTTGCCCCGCGCCCGCGGCGCTGTGGCGGCCTCGGCCTTGGCATCGTTGTCTACGACGCGGCGGGCAACGTAGACCGTCCCGCCAGGTTCCGGGCGACGCTCTTCGCCTAGGCAGGCGATGTCGGCGTGACTGCAGTGCCGGACCTCCAGGGAACCTGTATGCGCAGCGGTTTGCCGTGGGCTGTCGGAACCGGCGGTCGAGGCTTGCGAAGTCGAGGCTTGCGAAGATGTTGGGGGAGGGGGCGCGGCGGCCCCCCCGGCGAAACTCCCGGCTATACTCAGGGGCGTGGCCGAGCCCTTGCGCGCCATCAGGGCGGCCGAAAGCGCGGCCGGCTTGGCGGCCTTCTCACCTGGCCGGGCAGGGTCCTTGTTTTTCGTTTCCATTCACTGCCGTCCCGTGGCGGTCGACGGGGCGACGACCAGGCATTCGATGTTTCGACCCCGCAAGCGTTGGCACAGCAACTGCGCCTCGGCGCGTGTCTCCACTATACCGGCCTGCAGCCGGTAGTGCGTGCGTTGACTGTCCTCCAGGGTGATTTTTTCGACCCTTGGTTCCAGGTGCGCGAGCAGCCCGAC
The DNA here is from genome assembly GCA_021776145.1 of Kiloniellaceae bacterium. Taxonomy (GTDB): domain Bacteria; phylum Pseudomonadota; class Alphaproteobacteria; order Kiloniellales; family Kiloniellaceae; genus JAJFGM01. The sequence continues at coordinate 19,838 of JAJFGM010000693.1, forward strand.
GTTGTCGGCGAGCAGTTCAATCCAGGCCTTCTGCGCCGCCGCCCAGGATTCGAGCGAATGGAACTGCACGTAGTAAGGCGCGCGCAAGGCGGCGGTAGACGCCGTTGCGGGCATGTCGATCGGCAGGGCCGCGAGCGACTCGCCGATCCGTGCCTTGCCGCGGCCGCTTGCCGCTTGGGCGTCGAACGGGAAGATGCGCGTGTCGCTTGCCGCCGGCGGCAATTGCACGCCCTGATCGTTGGGGCCCCGATCGTTGCGGCCCCGATCGTTGGAGCCCCCATCATTGCTGCCCCAATCGTTGGCACCCCGATCATCGATGACGGGTCCCGCCGCCGTTTCTAGGGGGGGTGCCAAGCCCAACGCGGCGTCAAATCTCGAAGCGCCGTCACCGCTCAGGTCCAATGCCGGCTGTTCCACGCCGCTCAAGACCAGATAGGTGGATCCCAGTATCGCCATGGCCGGCAGCCATAACCAGGGCGATCGGACCGCCCTGGAAAGGTGTCGTCCTCGGGAGGACGGCTGCCCGGCCGCGGCGGCGGCGCTTGCCCCAGCTGCGCGCGGCGGAACCCGTGCGCGCCGAGCCGGCCTTGGGCCCTTGCGCCTTCTGGCGCCGACGGGCAGACGCAGCCACGACCACAAGGGAACGCTTTTGTTTGGGCCGGCTTCCTGCGGCGGGAACCCGTCGGTCGTTGCCGAGCCTTTCCGCGCGAGGAGCGGAGATCGTAAGGCTGCGACCAATTTCCGGTTCACGGCTGGGCGCCGATTCGAAGCCGGTCAGACGTGGGCTTGAGACGGCGAGAGCGGCAACAAGGTTGGGCGCTCGCGGCGGATCAGTCGGTTTTCCAGATAGCTCCACAAGCGGCCAATTTCCTCGGTCGATGGTGATTTGCGCGGAATCTCCATGACGGTGCGGCCATCGATCATGCTGGAGGCGAAGTCGCTGCGCTGATGGATGATCGCCGGGGCCAGCGTTCCATGCTGGGACAAGGCGATCACGGCCTGATTCGTAATCCGGGCCCAAGGCGACGCCGCGTTGATGACGAAAATCATCGGTTTGTCGAGCTCTTCGACGATCTCCACCGTCTTCCCGACGGCGCGTAGGTCGTGCGGACTTGGCCGGGTCGGAATAACCACCAAATCGGCCAAGCCGATCACTTCGCTGATCGTCGAGGTGATCGCCGGCGGGGTGTCGATGACCAACAGTTTGGTGCCGATCTCGCGCATGCGGTCGACGTCACTCGACAGCCGGATGAGCGAGGTGTGGAGATAGGTCGGTGTTTCGGCTTTGCGCTCGTTCCACCAGTCGGCAAGACTACCTTGCGGATCGGTGTCGACGATGGCAACGGGCCCAGCGCCGCGGCGATCGGCTTCGACCGCGATGTGGCCGGCCAACGTCGTCTTGCCGGATCCGCCTTTTTGAGATGCGAGTGCGACGACCAGCATTGCTGCTAATCCTCTCTTGC
>JAJFGM010000694.1 GCA_021776145.1 Kiloniellaceae bacterium
GTGGCTGCGAATGTCGTCCTCCGCAAGCCGGCTGGTGCAAGAGAATTTTCCGCTCAGAAAGCCCATCGCCAGCGGCATGCGCACGATTCCCGCGTAGTCGTTGGCGTCGCAGAGACGAAGCATATCCGGCGCGTCCTCGAAGACATTCATGTCGAATTGAACGGCCGCCGCACGGTTTCCGAACCGGCCGGCATTGGTGGGATCGTCCGTGCTCCATCCATAGGCGCGTATCAAACCTTCGTCGCGCAGTTCGTCCAGCGTGGTGGCCACCGCTTCTGCCTGCCGCGGTGGCAGATCGCCGACGTGCAATTGATAGAGATCGATCCAATCCGTCTGCAGGCGCGTCAGGGACGCCTTGCAGGCTTGGCGAATATAGCCTGGCGAGACGTCTGTGCCGGTAAGCTCCCTGGTGGCTTCGTCATAGGTGTTGCCGAATTTGGTGGCGATGTGGACCCGGTCGCGGTTTCCCTTCAGCGCCGTCCCGAGGATACGCTCGGCGTGGCCGGTGCCGTAGGCGTCCGCGGTGTCGAACAGAGTCGCACCCAGGTCGATGGCACAGTGAAGGGCACGCAGGGATTCGGCATCGTCGACCCTGCCGTAGCCGAGCGGCGTGCCGGTTGGATAGTGGCAGCCTTGTCCACTGGAGAAAGGGCCGCCAATGGCCCAGGTTCCGACTCCCATAGGCCCAACAACGGGGCCCGATCGGCCCAAACGGCGCTCGTGGAAGAGTCTTGTCATCTTTTGCCCCTCGCGAGAAGTAAATTGCGAATATGAAATATGCATTGCTCGTCTGAGAAAGAATTCAAATTTTCTTTTAGAAAATAAAGGAAAAATAATGTAATTGATCTTTCATGAATGAAAATCTGAATTGGGATGATTTGCGACTCTTCCTCGCGGTTGCGCGCGCGGGCGGACTCGCCAAGGCGGCTCCCGCGACCGACGTCAGCTCTCCGACCTTGAGCCGGCGCATGCGTGCATTCGAACGGGCGGTTGGGGTGGTGTTGTTCGATCGGCGGCGCGACGGCTACGAGATAACGGCCGCCGGAAGGGAACTGCTGGTCCATGCCGAGGAGGTCGAAAAAGGCGCGTTGACCATCGAGCGCTGGCGAACGGCCGCGGACCCAAGACCGCTCGTGCGAATTGCCGCTGGAGCCTGGACCAGCGCTTTTCTCGCCCGCCGCATGGCCTGTCTGATCGATGGCGCCGAGGATCTGAGGATTGAAGTCCTCACCAGCGTATCGGCGGCCGACCTCCTGCGCCGCGAGGCGAATCTTGGTCTACGCAATCGTCGGCCGGAGATTAACGGCCTGGCTGGGCGGCGGCTGGCGCAGGTGGCCTTCGCGGTCTATGGAGCCGACGCGCTGGTCCGTGGGGATGCCAAGGCAGGCGATGCGCGGCGCTTCGCAGCCTGTCCCTGGGTTGCCTTCGCGCCGCCGGGGCCGAAGCCGCCGTCGGCGGTTTGGCTCGATGAGCACCTGCCGCGAGAGGCCCGCCTGACCTGCTCGACGCCGCACGCGGCCCTCGAAGCGGCGGTCGGCGGTGTCGGACTCTGCATCCTGCCGTGTTTCATCGGCGACACCACGACGGGCCTGTGGCGCGCCTCGGGCATAGTCGCCGATTTGACCCACGATCAGTGGCTTGTCAGCCATGACGATGAACGCCACGACAAGCGAATTCGCCAGGTCGCGGGCCGGATCGCCGAGCTGATCCGCTCGCAGCGCAGCCTTTTTGCAGGTGATGCCGACGCCTGAGGGTCGAGAGAGCGCTTACTCGCGCAGCGCCGCGACGGCGGCAAGGAAACGTTCGATCTCGGCTTCGCTGTTGTAGTAGTGCACGGAGGCGCGTACCAGGTCCGGCAGGCCGCGCCTTTCGGCATCGAGGCGCGTCGAGAAGGGTGTCGAGGTGGAAACATTGATGCCCTGGGCGGCGAGCCGGGCCTCGACTTTATCGGCCGTCAGGGCATCGAGCGCGAAGGTCACGATGCCGCAGCGGCGGCGGCCGATATCGTGCACCTGGCAGCCGGGAATCCCGGCGAGGCCGGCACGCAGCGTCTCGGCCAGGCCGGTGACCCGCGCCTCGATGGCCTCGAGGCCCCAGTCCAGCGCATAGTCGACGGCGGTGCCGAGGCCGAGCAGGGCGGCATAGTTGAATTCCCAATTCTCGAACCGGCGCGCGTCGGGACGCAGTTCGTAACGCTCGGCGGCGACCCAGTTGGCCGCGTGCAGGTCGAGGAAGGGCGGCTCGATCTTGTCCAGGAGGCTGCGTCGGACGTAGAGGAAACCGCTGCCGCGCGGTCCGCGCAGGTATTTGCGCCCGGTCGCCGAAAGCAGGTCGCAGCCGATCGCCTCGACGTCCAGGGGCATCTGCCCGGCCGACTGGCAGGCGTCGAGCAGATAGGGCACGCCGGCGGCGCGGGCGACGCGGCCGATTTCGACGGCGGGGTTCACCAGGCCGCCATTGGTCGGCACGTGGGTGACGGCGATCAGCTTGACCTTCTTGTCGATCATGCGCTCCAGGGCCGCGACCGAGAGCTCGCCGCTGGCCTCGCTCGGCACGACCTCGATCTCGATGCCGAAGCGTCGCTTGGCCTGCAGGTAGTTGATGTAGTTGCTGGCGTATTCGGCCTCGGCGGTGAGGATCTTGTCGCCGGGCCGGAAGTCGAAGGCGCCAAAGGCCATGGCCCAGGCGACGGTCGCGTTCTCCATGATCGCGACTTCGTCGCGGCCGCAGTTCAACAGTCGCGCCAGCGAATCGTAAACCGCCTCGATCTCGGCCTTGGCCTCGCGCACGGTGCCGTAGCCGCCGATCTCGGC